>JALOTM010000163.1 GCA_025457905.1 Methanomassiliicoccales archaeon | reverse complement strand
ATCTCCTCGACCAGGCCATTCAGGGGCGCGATGTCGCTGGACACCTCGCTTTCGAACCCGTATCCTTCCCGGAAAGACAGGAGGGCGATTCCATGGTCCCCCATAGTTCCTGTCACAATGACGACATCCCCATCCCTGAGGTTGTCGTCCGTCATCCACCGTGAATCGACCTTCCGGTACTGCGAGGCCACCTCCAGATCGTGGTCCAGGTGCTCGCTCCTTCTCCCTATGCCGGCGGTGGAGATGACCATCCTCTCGATAGCCCCAGATTCCATTACCTTTGTGTCGCCCGTGGCCACAGGCACCCCGCACAGCTTGGAGGCGTCCCCGATGCTACGGCTGACCCGTTCCAGGACCTCGATCTCCAGGCCTTCCTCCAGGACCATCGAGCAAGATATCGCCAAGGGGCGCCCGCCCATTACCGAGATGTCGTTCACCGTCCCGCAGACGCTCAGCGACCCGATGTCCCCGCCAGGGAAGAATAGCGGCTTGACGGTGTGCCCATCGGTCGTGAAGACCACGCCGTCGACCACCGCCGAGTCGTCGAACGACTGCAACGGAACGTCGCTGGCCATCTTCGGCATGAAGGGGATGATGTGAGTGTGGATGAGCTCCTGCATCATCTCGCCGCCGGCGCCATGTCCCATCGTCACCCTCTTCATGCCCCGGCCATCGCCCTTTTCGATTTAAATCATTCCCACCTTCGTTCATCAGGTCAGGGCCGATGTGTTCCGAGCGCCTTGTTCGAGGTATGCTCGAGTCCAGGGGGCCCCGGGCCTAGACAAAGGCTTATCAGGGGAGGGAGCATAACCAGCGTGTCAGGGGCCCGTAGGGTAGTCTGGATTATCCTTTTGGCCTTCGAAGCCAAAGACCCGGGTTCGAATCCCGGCGGGCCCGCTGAAATCATCCTGGACCATCCTGGGACCTCCTTCGCCTCGGAACCGATAGTTATATGCCATGGCCCACAGTCTCGGGCTTTATGGCTAACGTTTCACCTCAGGTCGAGAAGCTGTTCAACGCCTTGAAGCAGGCAGGCGCCGTCGGAGAGGACAAGGCGATCAGCGCCGAGAAGGCAACGGCGCTCTCGAAGCTGCCCAAGGCACAGTGCATGAACGCCCTCCAGGACCTGGAGAGGAAGGGCGTCATCAAGGTCAAGAAGAAGAACAACGCGGTCTCCTATTTCCTGGCCAAGACCGAGCTGCCTTGACCAGGACCAGATGGGGCGGTCGTCCCCTCCATCACCTTTTGGAGCCGTAGGACCGGACGTGCCTCCAAGCCCTATGGTGGGCCGTGAAGCGCTCATCGGCCTCATCGTAGATATCCATATCCTCGCGCCCGAACAGCGCGCGGTCCTGGCCGATGGGGCAGACCTTGATGCAGAACCCACAGGGGGAGGCGTACTTGGTGGCCAGCTCCATGGCCCTCGTGGCGCAGGCCTCCTTGTTGGTGATGTTCTTCGGATAGTCATCCTCCCCCAAAGCCTTGACCGGGCAGATGTCCACGCAGCGCATGCACCGGGTGCATAGCTGCTCCTCCATCACCGGGTCCTCGGGCAGCACGGCCGAGGTGATGACGGAACCGAACCTCACCCTGGGCCCGTACTCCTTGGTGAGGAGCATGTTGTTCACCCCGAAAGTACCCAGTCCAGCCAGGTAGGCGGCATGACGGTGGGAGAAGAAGGCGAGGGCCTTCTCCTTCATGAGGGATATGTGCCCGTACCCGTCCCGGGGGACGAACATCGAGGCATGGCCCTCTCCGTTGAGGAGGTCGGAGAGCAGGTAGGTGTACTGGTCCAGGAGCTCGTTGACCGTCTTGTATAGCTGGAAATAATGTATCGAGGGGCTGGTCTCGAGCACCGGCAAGGTGACCGGCAGACCGATAACCACCACGGAGCGCGCCTCGGGCAGGATAGCCTTCGGCCGGAACTCCTCAGGGACCCAGGGCTGGAAGGGAGGGCGGTCCCATCGGTCCGTGCTGGCCACGCCCATCATGCGCACTCCCAGCTCCTCGCACCTGCGCCGCAGCCTCGATCTCAGTTCCGCGCTCATCGCAATCCCATCGGGGCGGGCGGATAAATGCCTTTATCATGAATCATCGCCTCGCTGTGAGGCCGGCGAACACAAAATGAATGCCCTCAAGGCATGGCCAGATGCTTTGAGAAGACCTGCTCCAGCTTCTCTACGGTGGGGACCCCGCCATAGAGTTCCAGCTTCTGGTTCACGAAGAGCGCGGGCGTGACCGCCTGGCCGTACTTGTCGAAGAGCGGTATGATGTCCGACATGAAGCCATAACGCTTCGACATCATGGCGTCCGTGGCATGCACCAGCTCGATGTCGGCCTCGGCATTGAGCTTGGCCAGCGCCTCCCTTATGCGCTCCACGTAGGCCTTGTCGTGCACTCCCAGCTTGGGATTGCAGCAGGCGAAGGAGAGCAATGTGAGCTTGAGCCTCTCAGTCATACAGGTGCCTCCCCACCTTGCGCAGGTTCTCCACGCCGTAGACGTCCGTCTCCAGCAGGGGCACCTGCCCCTTCACCAGGCCCTGGAACCTCTCCTCGATCTCCTCCAGGTAGCGGTCCTGCGTGGCCCGGCGCCTCTCCAGGAACCAGTTCCCCTGGAGCACCTCCTTGGGGATGACCTCGTTGATTATGAGGGAGGGGACCTTGATGCCGAAGCCCGCCAGGTCCTCCATGGCCCGGGCGGACTCCTCGATGGGCAGCTTCTCCGGCAAGGTGACCAGCGTGAAGGCGGAGACGGTGGAGTCCGCCAGCCCCCTGACGGCGTTGTCGTAGCGCTGCTTCTCCTCCTTCAGGTCCTCCACCATGCCCTCGTCGTAGACGAAGCCAAGCACCTCGGAGAGCTCCCTGCGGTTCTTGATCTGGTTGGCGATATACCCGGACCAGTCGAAGGGCATGCTCAGCTCGCGCAACGTATGCCCAGTGGGGGCGGTGTCGAACACCAGCTTGTCATGCTCCGTGTCCTGCATGTAGGAGACGAACTGGTCGAAGGCGGCTATCTCCTCGGTGCAGGGCGTGGAGAGCAGCTCGCTGCCGAAGAGGGATGAGAACCCGTCCAGCATACCGGTCATCCGGCTCTGGAAGAGCCCCATGGCCTTCTTGGGGTTGATGTTGAGCCCGCTCAGCTTGCAGGAGCATTTGATGGGCGTGACCTCGGTCTCGCTTATCTTCTGCTCGAAGGTGGCCGAGAGCGATATCGTAGGGTCGGTGGCGATGATCAGCGTGTCGTAGCCCCGGTCCGCGAGCCATAAGGCCGTGGCCGCGGCCATGGTGGTCTTGCCCACGCCGCCCTTGCCCCCGAAGAAGAGGAACTTCTTCTCCTCGATGAGGCGTTTCAATCCCTCGTGACCGCTCATGGGTCCGGAGTATCGACCCTCATGGGGCATAAGGGTTCGCATGGATGAATCGGAACGGGCTCGGCAAATTTGATAAACATCCGCAGCCTCCTGGTCTCGAACGGGATAGCATGGGCGAGATGG
>JALOTM010000162.1 GCA_025457905.1 Methanomassiliicoccales archaeon | reverse complement strand
CTACGGCATCAGACGGCGGCGAGGTGGCGAGGATGCACAATGGCCTCCAAGGCCATGCCTACCGCTCCCCCCACCAGCCCCATCTTGAAACCGGTGGCCAGACCATATGCGCAAGTTATGAAGAACCCCTCTGTGCCGGGGAACACATACCCGGACAGGGCCATCACGAAGGCAGCCCCCAAGGCGATGAGCACACCCAGGAACATGCCGATGAAGGCCCCGATGGCGATGGAATAGGCCCCGGTCTGTTGGTTCCATAGGTATAAGGCGATTAGGCCAGACACCGTTCCGCTGATCATCAGGTAGACGATATCGCTCCCATACCATTCTATCATGGCCTCATCAGGGAGAAGACCAGCAAAAAGGACCCCCACCAAAGCGCCCGTCCACATGGCCAGGAAGCCCTTCCCCTTGAAGCTGGAGCCCCTCCGCCACAATAGGATGGAAATGACCAGGGAGACCTGCAAGGCCACCAGCAGACCGAAGGCCAGCCAAGCCTCCTCGGCTCCTTCCACGGCGTTGTAGTTGTCTATCAATACCAGCTCATTGGATCGAAAGCCCACGATGGCATAGCCGCTGGCGTCCACCAGGAAGGTGGTGGAGGAGGCGTTGTCCAAGGGGCACCTCCACCTTGGGGCGAACTCGCCGGGGGAATGCTGCACCACGTCATTGTCGGTGATGGCGAAGACATAATCGGCCACACTGGGCATTATGAAGGACCTCAGCCCCTTCTCCTCGAAATAGGGGACGAAGGCCTCCTCCTGATATCTCATGACCATGTCCCCGCTACGAAGGTACATGCGCACGCCTTCGTCCTCGAATGCCAGATGGCAGGCGTCGGAAGGCACCTCAATATCCATCACATCCTGCCCGCGGAAGGGGTCGTGGAGCAACAATCTCCTCCCATCCTCCGTCTCATAAATGATGCCCAAGTAGGTGGCGCGGGAAGAGAAGCAGGTCTCCACCACCTTGCCTGGAGCCTGAAGGCTGTAGGCGATGCTCTGGGCCGCCTCATCGTAGATCCAGATGCTATCGTCCTCGAGCGTGAAGGATAGGTACAGGATGAAGTCCGGCTTGGAGAATCCTGCCACGCGCTGGGGGAAGTCGAACTGGTAGATGGTATCGCCCTGGTTCAACAGGGCCCCCACCACCTTCAGATGGTCGCCCGTCTCGTTGCCCACCAGAAGGTACACGTTCTTGGGCTGGTAGCCAGTATGGCTGCCTTTCTGCGAGAAGGCGATGAGCTCCGCGCCCTGGCCCACGTCCTCTGTGAAGTCCGGGGTCTCCACAGTCGACCAGTACATGGACAGGTAGCGATTGTCGGTCACCAGTGCCAAGGTGTCCGATTCCATCGCCACCTCGATGGAGGTCGGCGAGCCGGGGACGATGTAGCGGAAAGGCTCGTACCAGGCAGTGCGATAGACCGCTGATTCGGTCATGACGTAATAGTTGCCTACCGAGGAGCGGCCCAGGTCGCGGATCTCCATAGGGTATTCCACCACCTCCACGCCCCGCTCCCCCGTGGAGAGGGAGGAGATGCCGATGTAGACAGCGAAGTCCATCAGTATGAAGGAGATGACCAGCACCGAGAGCAGCTTGTTCCGGTGCGCCCGCATCCATCGGTCGAACTTCGACATCTTCCCAAACAGAGGAATTTGGTCGGTGCGCTATATAAATCTGATTCGATGTGATCGGGGCACCAGCATTGAATGCACAGGGCAAGGTTTATCCATAGATTCGCTCATGACCCCGTCCGCGGGCCCGTAGTGTAGCTTGGATATCACAGAGGCCTCCGGCCGTCCCCTGGACGGGAGAGAGCCTCGGACCCGAGTTCGAAATCCCTCTCAAGGGACGAATATCTCGGCGGGCCCGCCTCCCCCTATTCTTTCCATCCTAATGGATTCGCCCATCCAGGCATAACTTTTTAAACCGGGCCGAGGCAATCAGTGCGCATGCATCTCACCCGGGATGAGGAGCTAGCCCTGGCCGGCGAGAACGGTCCAGGCCTGCAAAGGGCCATGGAGCTGCTGGTGGCCTTGGGGCGCATCTACGACGCGGAGCGCCTCGTACCGATCGCCTCAGCGCATCTCTCAGGGGTCTCCTACAAGACCATAGGCGACGGGGGCCTCGATTTCCTGGAGGAGATATCGCCCACCGCCAAGGTGACGGTCCCAACGACCTTGAACCCAGCTGGCATGGACCTGGACAGATGGCGGGAGATGGGCGTCGATGAGGAATTCGCCGCCAAGCAGACGGCCATCATAAGAGCGTATGGCCGGATGGGAGTCCAGACCAACTGCACCTGCACGCCCTATCTGACCGGCAACTCACCGAAACAAGGTGAGGCCGTGGCCTGGGCGGAGTCCTCGGCCCTCTCTTTCGTCAACTCCGTGCTGGGCGCCCGCACCAACCGCGAGGGCGGCCCGGGAGCGCTGGCCGCGGCCATCGTCGGGAAGACGCCTCTGTACGGATTGCATCTGGAGGAGAACCGCAGGCCCACCGTGGTGGTGGAGGCGGAGACCTTCGACGAGATCACCGACCTTTCCCTGCTGGGGCACGCCGTGGGAACCAAGCTGGGTTCGGCCGTCCCCTATTTCAAGGGCATCAGGCCGGACTGCAATGGTCTGAAGACCATGGCGGCGGCCATGGCGGCGGCCGGTTCGGTGGCCATGTTCCACGTGGAGGGCGTGACGCCCGGAAACAAGGAGCAGGACCTGAAGGGTCTGGAGCGTGTTGGCTTCGAGAGGGAAGATATATCCCGCGCCCGTGACACCCTCACAACGGGCAGGGAGCCAGACCTCATCGCCCTAGGGTGCCCCCACCTCTCCCAGATGGAGATGAAGATGCTGGCCTCCATGCTGGACGGGAAGAGACCGAGGAAGGACGGCCCCGAGGTCTGGTTCTGCACCTCCCGCACCGTCCGCACCTGGTGCCCCAAGGAGACGGCGGTCCTGGAGCGCTTCGGGAAGGTGGTCTGCGATACCTGCATGATCGTGGCCCCCATCGAGAACCAGCATCGATGCACCGCCACGAACTCCGCCAAGGCCTGCACCTACCTGCCCTCGCTATGCTCGCAGAAGGTCGTCTGCGGCTCCTATGCCGAGCTGCTGAGGCTGATAGCATGATGCTCCAAGGAAGAGGGATATCCAGGGGCAAGGGGGAGGGCGAGGTCCTCCTCCAGGACACGGCGTTCAGCTTCCTTGGGGGGGTCGAGCCCAGGACAGGCAAATTGACCAGCGCCAGCCCCCTTCAGGGGCAAAGTCTCAAAGGGAAGGTGTTCGCCTTCCCCCGGGGGAAGGGGAGCACCGTAGGCTCTTACACCATGCTCCAGCTCAGGAGGGAGGGCAATCTCCCGGCGGCGATAATCAACCATAGGGCCGAGACCATAGTGGCCACGGGCGCGGTCATGGCCGGCGTGCCGATGGTCGACTCCATCGACCTATCCCTTCTCCAGACCGGGGATGCAGTCAAGGTGGACGGCGACTCGGGCGCGGTCG
>JALOTM010000161.1 GCA_025457905.1 Methanomassiliicoccales archaeon | reverse complement strand
GCCTCCAGCACCAGCACCTGCATCCCCTCCCGCGCCAGCTGCCTGGAGGCCATGGCCCCGCCGGCACCGGAACCGACGACTATGGCGCGCATGTCAACCCCCCTCGATCTGGATCCGGGCCAGGCATCCGCTGCTCCCGGAGGTGATGTGCTCCACGAATTCCATCCTGGCCCGGGGGCTGAGGCCGCTGACCATGCCCTCGTCGGTGGCCGAGAGCACCGCGCAGGTATCCTGCGAGTAGTGGGGGGAGAGGGAGCAGCGTCTCACCCTCATCCGCCCTCCGCCTTCCGACAGCT
Source organism: Methanomassiliicoccales archaeon (assembly GCA_025457905.1). GTDB lineage: Archaea > Thermoplasmatota > Thermoplasmata > Methanomassiliicoccales > UBA472 > JAJRAN01. The sequence goes on along the minus strand of JALOTM010000161.1, from coordinate 3,210 downwards.
CCATCTCGATCTCGATGCCCAGGATGCGGTACACGACCTTGGCCGCCCTCTCCAGATCCTTGGCGCCGTCGCCCACCCCTAGCCGGGCCCGGGCCTCCCCGCCCAGCATCAGGCCCACCGGGTGCAGGGCCGCCCTTCCCAGCCTGATGCCCTCCTCACGGCCTATCTCATTCAGCAGGCGGTCGACCCTGAGCCGGTGCCCCCTGGCCATGCGCTCCCTGATCGCTTCCAGGTCGCCGCTTGGGCGATCGAGGCGGGGAGGGGAGTAGCCCGGGACGTGCTGGAGGAGCAGCGCGTCCAACGCCTGGTTGGTGGCCTCCTCGATGCGCAGCAGCTCGCCCCTCGCGGAGGCCCTGGGGGTCCATAGCCCCGCCATGAGCAGCCTCAGGCTCACGGCCTCTCGCCCCCCATGTGCATGGCGTCCTCGTGATGGCCCTCGCCCGAGTAGAGGGCGCCCATCAGCCCGGAGAACCTCGACTCCACCGTGGCCCGGCGCAGCTTCATGTTGGCGGTGACCTCGCCGCGCTCCACTGATAGCTCCCCCCTGACCAAGGCCCACCTCCTCACCCGCTCCGGCTGCGACAGCTGGGCGTTCACCTCCATGACCGCGCGGTCCACGGCCGCCACATCCTCGGGCCGGCCCTCTGGCCACAGCAGCGCCACGCAGTAGGGCCTCCCCTCCCCCACCACCATGGCCTCGGAGATGAGCGGCGAGTCCCTGAGCATGGACTCCACCTTCATGGGGCTGACGAACTTGCCGTAGGCGGTCTTGATCAGCTCCTTCTTGCGGCCGGTCAGCCCCAGGTGGCATCCTTCCAGGCGGCCGAGGTCCCCGGTGCACAGCCAGCCGTCCCGGAACGGGGGAGGAACGTCCCCCTCGTATCCCGAGGTGACCTGCGGCCCCTTGACCAGGACCTCGCCGTCGTCGGCGATGGTCACCTGGGTCTGGGGGAGCGGCTCGCCGACCGTGCCGATCCGGTTGCGCCCCTTCCGGTTCAAGGTGATCAGGGGGGCCTCGGTCTGGCCATAGGCGTTGTGCACCTCGACCCCCATCCTCCGGAAGTCGTGGAGCATGTGGTCGCTCATCGGTCCCGAGCCGACTATGAGGTGGTCGCAGGCGTCCAGGCCGGCCCTGCGCAGGATGTTCCGCCTCACCAGGGGGCGGTGCAGCCGCCCCAGCCCCTTGCCGCTCATGGCCTGCGACCCCAGCCTGGAGGCGCACACGGTGTCCCAGAGCTTCTCGTAGAAGCGGGGGACGTAGAAGAAGATGGTCGGCCGGACCAAGGGCAGGGCCTGGCGCAATCCCTTGAAGTCCTCGAGGACGTAGAGGTCCACGCTCGTGGGCGCGTAGTAGGGGCCGTAGTTGGCCAGTATCCCTTCCACCACATGGTTCATCGGCAGGTAGGAGAGATACCGCACCGGCTGATGCCTCGTCCCCCAGGGAGGAAGGGAGGCCATGGACTCGGCCATGTAGAGCAGGTTGCGGTGCGAGAAGCGGGCGGCCTTGGCCTTGCCCGTGGTGCTGGAAGTGAAGCGGAGGGTGGCCAGGTCGTCCGGGGATACGGGGGCCATGGCGACCTCCGCAGCTCCTCCCGATCCCAGGAACTCCTCCCAGCCCATGACCCCAGGGGGCGTGGGGCCAGGGCCGCAGAAGGACACCACCCGGCCCTGGAAGCCCATCTCCCCCGTTCGGTCCAGCAAGGCCTTGGTGCCGACCATCAGGACCTTGGAGCGCGAGGCGGCGCACAGCTCCCCGATGTCCTTGGGAGGGGATGTGTAATAGAGGGGCACGCTAACCGCCCCGACCAGGCCGATGGCCACGTCCAGTATGAGATAGCGGGTGCTGTTCAGCCCGACCATGGCCACCCTGTCCCCCTTCCTCACGCCGATGGAGGAGAGGGCGGAGGCGGCGCGCAGCATGTCCTGGCGCAAGGACGAGCTGTCCAGGTCCACGACCTTTCCCTCCACGATGTCGTGGCATCTCACCTCCCTTCGCCCGTGGCCGAGGCGGAAGAGGACCTGCTCGTGCACCGTCCTCCCGGTCATGTGCAGGAAGCCGGTGTAGACCCCGTGGCGGAGGAGGTTGGGAAGGAAGGACCTCCAGTCGAGGTCGTACGGGCCCAGGAGAGCGTCCACGTGGGCACGGGAGAATGTCCTCGCCCCCTGGAAATAGGAGGTCAGCTGTGGAAGGTTCGCGGCCTCCCCCTTGCTGAGATTGGAGATCAGGAGGTCGCGGGCCCGCGGGGGCATCCTCAGGAAGACCGGCCGCGGCAGGGCGACGCCCAGCTCCGACCTGGCCCACTCCCTCGTGGCCGTGAGCAGCTCCCTGATGGTGGGCGACCGTCCATCGGTCGCGGTGAGATGGAAGGTCTGGCCCTTGGCATGGGGCATGAGCAGGAGGGATGCCGCGCACTCGGCCACGTGGTCCACCGGCACCATGTGGACCCTCAGGCCTCCCGGGACGGGCATGACCCGCAGGCGCCCCTCGAGGTAAAGCCGCAAGGGATAGTAGATGGTGTTGAAGGTGCGGACCCTGCCGCTTCGGGAGTCGCCCACCACCATGCCTGGACGGAGGACTATGAGCGGCAGCCTGTCCATGCGCTCTCGGGCCGCCCGCTCCCCGCGGAGCTTGCTCCTCTCGTAGTTGTTCTGCGGATGCTCCCCTGGGTCCAGCGCATCCTCCAGGATCGTCCCCTGTCTTCCGCTGGCGACGTAGGCGGTGGAGACATGAGCGAACATCTGCAGACCATGGTGGACGTGGATCTCCTCGGCCAGGTCGAGCGTCCTTTGCGTTCCCAGCACGTTCGTGGCGTCCAGCTCCGCCTGGGGGGCGTGCAGGCGCAGGTCGGCGGCGGAGTGCAGGACGTGCGTGACGTTCCTCACCAGCCATTCCCGGTCATCATGGCCGAGGCCAAGACCTTCCTTGGTCACATCCCCGGGCATCGCCCTGACCTCCTTGCCCAGAGCGTCGGTCAGCTCAGGACGGTCCCACCAGGCGCGTCGCAGCCTCAGCTCCGCCGCCTCAGGGCCGCTGGATCTCACAAGGGCGGCGATGTCGCATCCCCTCCCGAGGAGGCGGGAGCAGATCTCCGTGCCCAGGAACCCAGTGGCGCCGGTCACCAGTACGACGTGCATCATACCACCGGGATCTTCCTCTCCGAACAGAAGCGGCGGAGCAGCCTCACGTTCTCCCTGGCCCTGGCAAGATGC
>JALOTM010000160.1 GCA_025457905.1 Methanomassiliicoccales archaeon | reverse complement strand
GCCTCGCCGGGACCAACGACACCACCAGCACAGGTTCCGCCTGGGGCCCCTTCATGGTCACTGACCAGGACATCCTCGTCCATGAGCTCTACTACAACGTCCTCTACGTGGTCGTGAATGGTGGCCTGTGGTTCGCCTTCGTGCTCATGGCGGCTTGGTGGATGGAATCGTCAAAGAAGAGGATGGAGCAGCTCCAGAAGCGCAAGGCACAGGAGAAGGCCTTGGCGGAGTCCAAGGACAAGTTCGTCTGCTCCGAGTGCGGCGCGGACGTGCCCGGGGATGCCAAGGAATGCCCTCAATGCGGGGAGAAGTTCGACGACTAGGCCCTCCCCCTCGAAGGCGCTTGGTCCGCCTGGCACCTCCCCAACATTTTTAATAATGGCTCCAGGGATACGGAAGAATGGGATGCACTTATCTCCCGAGGAGAGGTGAACGTGTAGCATGTCCTCCATCGCGGAGCACTTGGCCAAAAAGCAGAAGGAGATCTCCGTATCAGAGTTCTTCGAGCGGAACCGCCAGATCCTCGGCTTCGATTCGCTCACCAAGGCCCTGATAATGGCCGTCAAGGAGGCGGTGGACAACGCTTTGGACGCCTGCGAGGAGTCGGGCATCCTTCCGGACATCTATGTCAGGCTGGACAAGGTGGACGACAAGGAGTACCGGATGACCGTGGAAGACAACGGGCCGGGTATCGTCCCCACCATGATCCCCAATGTCTTCGGGCGCCTGCTCTTCGGCTCCCGCTTCCATGCCATCCGCCAGTCGCGGGGGCAGCAAGGTATAGGGATTTCCGCCACCGTGATGTACGGCCAGATAACCACCGGAAAGCCGGCGCGCATCACCTCCAAGACGGAGGCGGACAAACCCGCCGCGGTCAAGCTCATCATGGTCAACACCAAGCACAACACCCCGGACATAGTCGGACCGGCCCCCCCGAACGACTACATCATGTGGGAGGGCAAGGAGCACGGTACCAGGGTGGAGATCAACCTCAACGGGCGCTACATCGCCTCCAAGCAGTCCGTCTTCGAATACCTCAAGCAGACGGCCATAGTGAACCCTCATGCCAGCATGACCTTCGTGGACCCGGACGGACGTACCTTTAGCTTCCCCCGGGCGCATGATAAGCTCCCCCCTGCCACCAAGGACATCAAGCCCCATCCCGAGGGCCTAGAGCTGGGGACACTCATGAACCTGGGCCGGGCCACGCGGACCAAGAACGTCAAGGACTTCCTGCAGTCGGACTTCTCCCGCATCTCGGAGCGCCTGGCCAAGGAGATCGTGGAGAGGGCGGGGCTAAGGGAGAGCACCAAGGCCCCGTCCATGGACCTGGAGCAGTACAAGGCCCTGTTGGGCGCGATGCAGTCCGTGAAGTACCTGGCGCCCTCCACCGACTGCCTCTCCCCGATAGGCGAGGCGCTGATCAGGAAGGGGCTGAAGAACGACCTGGAGGATCTCAAGCCGGAGTTCTACACGCCCCCGGTGACGCGCGCGCCCAAGGTCTTCGGCGGCAACCCCTTCCAGGTCGAGGTGGGGATCGTCTACGGGGGCAGCATCCCCTCGGACCAGCCCGTCACGATCCTAAGGTTCGCAAACCGTGTGCCGCTGCTGTACCAGCAAGGCGCCTGTGTCCTGACCAAATCGGTGGAGAGCGTGGACTGGAGGCGCTACGGGCTGGAGCAGAGGGGAGGCTCGGGGATACCTTTCGGCCCGGCCATGATCCTGGTGCATGTGGCCTCCACCAAGGTCCCCTTCACCTCCGAGGCCAAGGAAGCGGTGGCCGCCATCCCCGAGATACAAGCGGAGCTGGAGCTGGCCCTGCGCGAGTGCGGAAGGCGGCTGAAGGTGCACCTCAACAAGAAGGAGACGAAGACGCGCACCAAGGCCAAGTTCGAGATCGTCCAGGAGATCCTGCCGCTCATCGCCCAGAAGAGCGCTAAGATCGTGGGCAAGCCCGTGCCGCCGCTGTCCGGCACCATCACCAAGATCATGAACGTGGTCTGGATCGATGATGCCGTGAGCTATGAGAAGAGGCGCCACAGGGTGCGCGTGGACATCTACAACTACACCCCCAAGCAGATGCGCTTCAACCTGCACGCGGTCATCCCCCCGGAGGCCACCACCCTGCTCAAGGCCGAGCCCCGGCCGGTGCAGGTCAAGGACGACGGCAAGGTCACCTGGGAGCTGAAGCCCATCCGGTCCACGGACAAGTTCACCGTCAGCATGGAGCTGGAGGGCCTGGAGCCGGAGATGTACGACGAGAACGAGCTGTACGCCAGCGGCATCGACCCCTCCATGATCATCGGCGCCGACCCGCTGCCGGGCGATTGGGACGTGGCCCGGCTGCAGGTGACAGAGGTGCCGGCATCCCAGGAGGAGCCGGCCGAGGAGGAGGAAGTGGACTACGACGAGCAGACGGAGGCGCTCAACGATGACTGACTACTCCAAGGAGGCGGTGCAACGGCTGTACGAGATCGCCGAGTCCATCTATGACCAGATCGACGGCGGCAAGGTCCCCAAGATGGTCATACCCCTGAGGACGAAGTCCAACATCCGCTTCGATCCCAAGCACTCCGTTTGGAAGTACGGCAGCGCCAAGGGCGCCAGGACCGCCAAGAAGACCCAGGGGGCGCTCATGCTCCTGCGCACCATGTACGTGATGGACCTCATCGAGGACATGATCAAGGAGCGCAAGTCCTCCACCCTGAGGGAGATGTACTACATCTCAGAGGGCTGGGGGAAGGGCAAGTTCCACTCCCAGGACGAGAGCAACCTGCTGGCCGAGGACCTGGAGATAGTCACCGGCCTGATGCGCGAGGACTTCAAGCTGCGCCCGGAGGAGAACGGGGCCAGCGTCTTCGGGGACATCACCATCGAGGAGACCGACCGCAAGGGCAAGACCAAGCGCATCAACTGCCTGGACGACGTGGGGGACTCTGGTTACGGGATACCGTACAACGTGGAGAGCGACAAGGTCAAGCTCATCGAGAGCGGCGCGGAGTTCATCATCGCCATCGAGACCGGCGGTATGTTCGACCGCCTGGTGGAGAACGGCTTCGCCGAGGGCTACAAGAGCGTGCTGGTGCACCTGAAGGGGCAGCCGGCCCGCTCCACCCGCCGCTTCATCAAGCGGGTGCACGAGGAGATGGGCCTGCCGGTGGTGGTCTTCACCGACGGCGACCCCTGGTCCTTCCGCATCTTCGCCTCGGTGGCCTACGGGGCCATCAAGACGGCGCACATCTCTGAGTTCCTGGCCACGCCCAGCGCCGAGTACGTGGGCATCACCGCCTCGGACATCGAGAACTACAAGCTGCCCACGGACAAGCTGAGCGACCGCGACGTCAAGGCCCTGGAGGCCGAGCTCAAGGACCCCCGCTTCAACGACGAGTTCTGGCGCAACGAGATCGAGCTCATGCTCAAGCTCGACAAGAAGGCGGAGCAGCAGGCGCTCGCGAAGTATGGGCTGGACTACGTGACGGAGAAGTACCTCCCCGAGAAGCTGGGGGAGATGGGTGTGCTGAGGTAGCCTTACCAAGGACTTAATATCCCTTCC
>JALOTM010000159.1 GCA_025457905.1 Methanomassiliicoccales archaeon | reverse complement strand
GAGAGTCTGTTCGTCAAGGGGGCGTACGAGGCCCTAAGGGCCCTGGCGACGAACCTTGAGGAGTTCCCGCGGCTGGAGGGGGAACTTGACGCTCTGGCGGAGAAGGGGCTGAGGGTGCTTGCCTTCGGGGTGGGTAACGGTGGGGAGGACCCGTCCAGCTGGAGGGTGCGCATCGTCGGCCTGCTCGGTTTCCTCGACCCTCCCAAGGAGGGCGTGCGCGAGGCGGTCAGGACGGCCAAGAGGGCGGGCATGAGGGTGATCATGGTCACCGGCGACCATCCCAAGACGGCCATGGCCATCGCCCGTTCGGTGGACATATGGAAGGAGGGCGACGGCATGCTGACCGGGAAGGAGCTGGAAGGCATGGACGACGCGCAGCTATGTGGGAGGCTCAAGGGGGTGACGGTGCTGGCCCGGGTCATTCCGGAGCACAAGTACCGGGTGGTGAAGACGCTGCAGTCCTGCGGGGAGATCGTGGCCGTGACCGGCGACGGGGTGAACGACGTTCCCGCACTGAGGGCGGCGGACCTGGGCGTGGCCATGGGCTCTGGTACGGAGGCGGCCAAATCAGCGGCCAAGATGATCATCACCGACAACAACCTGGGGGTCATCGTGGAGGCCATCCGCACGGGCAGGGTCATCGCCGACAACATCCGCAAGGTCATCTACTACCTCCTCTCCACCAACGTCAACCAGCTGGCCCTTATCGCCCTCTCCCTCGCAGCCAACCTGCCCCTTCCCCTCATCGCCATCCAGATCCTGTGGATCAACCTTGTGACCGACGGCGTGCAGGACAAGACCTTCCCCTTCGCCAAGGAGGAGGGCGATGTCATGTCCAGGCCGCCCAAGGACCCGCAGCGCCAGTTCTTCGACAAGGGGCAGATGGCGCGCATACTCTTCTTCGCACTGGCCATCGGCTGGCTCACGTTCGAGATGTACGAGCTGCTCCTGCTGCGCTACCCGCAGGAGCTCGCCTCCACCATAGTCTTCACCAGCGTGGTGGTGGCCCAATGGGTGAACGGCATACAGGCGCAGAAGGAGCGGGAGCCCTTCTTCGTTAACGTGAGGAGGAGCTTCAGCATCAACCCCTATGTCTACGCGGCCGTGGGGGTGGGCCTGCTGCTGCAGCTGGCCGCCGTTTACCTGCTCACCGACTGGTTCTCCACCGTGCCCATGGACCTGGAGCACTGGGTGTACGTGCTCATGATCGCCCTGGTGAGCTTCGCGGCCGTCGAGGCCAGGAAGCTGGTGGAATACTTCCTCATGCGCAGGGTCATTGGCCCAGACGGGGGATGATTTGCGCTGTGGGATACTGGGACGGAAAAGGATATGATGTGCGCAGCAGGTAGATCGCCGCGATGCGCGTTACCTTCGTGACCTTCGAGTACCCTCCCTTCGTGCAGGGAGGGGCGGGCGTCTACGCCGCTAGCCTGACCAGGGAGCTGGCCAAGCTGGGCCATGAGGTAACCGTCCTGGCTCTTGGGGAGGAGTCGGGAGACGTTCCCTACGTTCCCGAGGCGGGCATCGAGGTCAGAAGGATCCCTGGCAGGGGGAACACCCTGCGCTGGGTGGCCTTCAACGCCAAGGTCACCAAGGACATCGAGCGCTCCCGCGGCCCGGAAAGGCCGGACGTGGTGCACCTCAACAGCCTGGGCCATCTGGGCTTCCGGGACAGGCCCCGGGGGCCCGCCTACGTGGCAACGGCCCACCACCTGGTCGGCGAGCTGCCACAGAAGGCGGGCCTGAGGCTCTCCGACCGGGCCATGGACTTCAGCGGCGAGAACGGGTTCCTCATCCAGGCCATGGAGAGGTTGGGCACGGGCCTGGTGGACCGCATTATAGCTGTGAGCCAGGAGACGGGCGACGGGCTGCAGCGCCTCTACAAGGTGGACCCCGGCCGGATAGATGTGGTCTGGAACGGCGTGAGCGAGGATGGAATGCCCCGAGAGGCGATAGACCGGGACGCGGTCCGCGCGCGCCTGGGCTTTCCACCGGGCAAGGCGCTTCTTTTCGTCGGTCGTGTGGACGATCCCCGGAAATGTCTCGGCAACCTGATCCAGGCGGCCTCGGGGGTGCCCGAGGCCAGCGTTATCGCGGTGGGAAGCGGTGATGGCTCCAGGGCCAGGCAGTTGGCCAAGGAACTGGGCATGGAGCCCAGGCTCGCCATCCTCGGGCGGCTGAGCCAGGAGGACCTGTGGTCCGCCTATGTCGCGGCCGATGCGCATGTGTGCGCCTCCAGGCAGGAGGGGTTCGGCCTGACCATCGCCGAGGCCATGTGCGCAGACTGCCCGGTCATCTCCACCGAGGTGGGGGTGGCCAGGGAGCTGTCCGGGAGGCTGGAGGCGGTGGTGCCCGTCAACGACGTCCCGGCCCTCCAGGAGGCCATAGCCTCGACGTTGTCCAGCTGCCATGACCGGTCCCGCCCGAACCGGGTCCGCGTGCCTGAGGAGCTCAGCTGGAGAAGATGCGCCAAGGAGACGGCGGCATCCTACGAAAAGGCTATCGGGCAAGAGCGCTGAATGCTCCTCCGATGAACGGCGAACAGAGGATCAATTCGCTGAGGGCCTTCCTGAAGGATACGAGGCGCAAGGAGTTCGATTTCACCAAGACCGAGCAGAGCTTAGGCCTTCCCCCGCCGCACGTACAGAAGCCCTATGCCAGAGGGGCAGCGTTCATAGACCTGCCCGACCCTCACGGCTCCAAGGATCTCGGGAGAATGTCCTTAAGGGAGGCGATATCACGCCGCAGGAGCAGGCGCGCATACAACCCGGATCCCCTGGCCCTGGAAGAGCTATCCTTCCTCCTTTGGGCCACCCAAGGCGTGAGGGAGGTCGCGCCGGGGCGCGTCCTCCGTGTCGTGCCCTCGGCCGGGAACCGCCATGCCCTGGAGACCTATCTGGCGATCACCAACGTCCAGGGGGTGCGGAAGGGGCTGTACCGTTACCTCCCACTGGACCACCGGCTCGTCCTGGAGTTCGAGGACGAGGACATCGGTGACAGGCTGGTGCCGGCCGCATTGGGGCAGAGTTACCCAGCGGGGGCCGCCGCCACGTTCATTTGGACCGCCATACCCCATCGCATGGAATGGCGCTACGGTGAGGTGTCGCACAAGGTGATAGCCCTGGACGCGGGGCATGTATGCCAGAACCTCTACCTGGCATGCGAGAGCATAGGTGCGGGCACCGTGGCCATGGCCGCCTACGACCAGGAGGCCTTGGACGAGCTGTTGCGCGTGGACGGCAGCGAGGAGTTCGCCATATACCTCGCCCCTGTGGGAAAGGTCTAGGTTGTGGGCCGACTAGCCAAGTGGGTCCGTCCCTAAAAGTCCGGAATCCATGAGTTCCTCGTAGACCCTCTTGCCCTTGTCGGTGAGGATGTACCTCTTCCAGGTATGCTTATGCGGGGTCAAGCACTCGATGAGGCCGTTCTCCTCCAGCTCGTGGATGGCCCTGCTGACGTTCTGCACGGATCGGCCGGAGCGCTCCGCGATCTCCGATGGCTTGACGACGGTGCTCTGGTAGACCTCCTTCATGACCAGTGCTCTCCGGTCCACGCTGAGCACCCATCTAGCCAAATC
>JALOTM010000158.1 GCA_025457905.1 Methanomassiliicoccales archaeon | reverse complement strand
GACTTCCTGGCGGACAACGTCTACCTTGTGTATGGGTCGGAGGGGGCCTTCGGTGTCTTCGCCCAGCCGCGCCAGGTGCGCATCGCCATCAACACGTACCTGGACGGCTACATGAAGGAGGAGAACATCAGGTTCAGGGATTACCCAATCGTGTTCGAGGACCGCCCGCCTCGCGGCTCATGGCAGACCGTTCCCATCCTGGAGTACGAGGCCATGGGATGCGATTACCCGACGTTCCATCTGGACGTGGAGGCTGGCGAGATCAAGGCCGGGGAGTCGGTGGGCGTCGTCGGTCCCAACGCCATAGGCAAGACCACCTTCGTGAAGGTGCTGGCCGGTGTACTGAAGCCCACCTCGGGGACCATGCGCAACAGCGTGCGCGTGAGCTACAAACCGCAATACATCAACCCAGATTTCGACGGCACGGTGATGGAGCTCTTCCTAGTGAGCGTGAAGGACTTCTTCCAGTCCGGTTTCTTCGAGTCCGAGATAGCCCATCCCCTGACGCTCAAGGTGCTGTACGAGAAGCAGCTGAAGAACCTCTCGGGAGGCGAGCTGCAACGGGTGGCCATCGCCCTGTGCCTGTCCCGTGACTCCGACCTCTACCTTCTGGACGAGCCCTCCGCCTACCTTGACTCCAACCAGAGGATGGAGGCGGCCAAGACCATCCGGAGGGTCATGGAGAAGCGCGGCCGCTCCGCCCTGGTGGTCGATCATGACATCTACTTCCTGGACATGGTCTCGGACTCCATCATGGTCTTCTCAGGGAGGCCAGGAAGGGAGGGGCAGGGGAGGGGACCGTACGACATGCGCAAGGGCATGAACCAGTTCCTGCAGATGGTGGACGTGACCTTCCGGCGTGACAATGACACCCGGCGTCCGCGCATCAACAAGCCCGGCTCGCGCCTTGACCAGGAGCAGAAGTCCAAGGGAGAGTATTACTACCTCTCTTGATCAGGCCTCGGTGGAATCCTCGGCATTTTGGTGTTTTCTATAGAGGAGATAGGCGGCGAGGACGAGGCAGGCCAGGGCGAGTATGATGAGGTCCCATCCGTCCAGGGCCTTCATGAGCTCGAGGTAGAGGTCGCCTAGCAGGTACCCCGCCGAGGCCAGGACGGTATTCCATATCAGCGCCCCGAGGAAGGTGAAGAGGACGAACAATTTGATGTCCATCTTGAAGATGCCCGCGGGGAAGGATATGACCGACCTTATGCCCGGGACCGCGTGCCCCAGCAGAATCCCCCAGCTTCCCCATTTCTTGAACCAGGCATCGGCCTTGTCCACCTTCTTGGCGTCGAGGAAGATGTAGCGGCCGTAGCGCTCCACGATCGGTCGGCCCACCATCCTGGCGATCCCATATGCTATCGTGGACCCGCAGACGGCTCCCAAAGAACCTACCAGTATTACCAAGGGCAGCGAGAAGTGCCCCGTCGAGGCCAGGTATCCGGCGAAGGGCATGATGAGCTCGCTCGGGATGGGCGTCAGGATGCCCTCGATGAACATCGCCAGGAAAATCCCGGGGTAGCCGGCGGTGGAGATGAAGTCGATGATCATCTGATTGATGGTCTCTATGATGCCCATGTGGACCGATCTCTCCGCCGCCAGGCGTGATGGGGCGTGATTCCCTAGGCATTACTTATCGCTTCGCCATCGCCGTCGGCGAATGATAATGCTCCTTCGAAGGGCCAGCAGCGGCCCTCCTATTTCATTCCGAATGCTTTTTATCGGGTCGACCCATTCACTTGTCTGGATGGCGAATAGGGCTGATATCCATGTTCATTCCAAGTACTCAGGCCTCGCCCGCCTCGCCTTCCTGCGCTTCCCCGAGTCCGTCGTCGAGCCCGAGGACATCGTGAGGAAGGCAAGGAATGCAGGTCTCGATACCGTTTGCATCACGGACCATAACACGATCCGAGGCGGCCTTATCGCCCAGAAGTTCGCGAAGGGCTTCGACGGAGTGAGCGTCGTAGTGGGGGAGGAGATCAGCGCCCTGGAAGGAGAGATCATAGGTCTCTTCCTGAACAAGGAGATACCCAAGGGCCTCCCCGCCGCTGAGACCATCGACCTCATCCGCCAGCAGGGGGGACTGGTCGTCGCCCCTCATCCCTTCAGCAACCACGTGCCCGCCCTGGGGTACCTGGTGGATAAGCTGCCCATCGACGGCCTTGAGGTCTTCAATGCGGGCCACGTGGACGGCTTTGCCAACCATCGCGCCCTTGAGCACTCCCAGCGTGGCAACTGGGCGCGCCTGGGGGGCAGCGACTCCCATACCTTGGACACCTTGGGATGCGCCTATACCGAATTCGATGGTTACGGGGCCGAGGACTTCCGTAAGGCCGTGCAGGACAGGGCGACCCGCGCCTTCGGGGTGAAGCAGTCCACCTTCATGGGCGTTAAATGGACCATGGAAGTGGTCCTGGAGTCGGATGTCCAGATCGTGAAATCCGTGCTGATGCGGAATTATGATGCCAGACCCGATGACGTGGTGCGCTCCAAGGTCAAGGCGCTCCCAGGCCATAAGAAGCTGGCCGCGCTGATGGCCTCGGCCTTCTTCCTGCTTCCTCCCGTGCCCTATTTCGTTGTGCTGACCGGGGAGTGGAGGATGCGCGAGATCAACGCCAAGCCCATCCACGACCAGAATGGGGAAAAGCCGGGCCTCTTCTGATCAGTGCTCGTGATGGTGCTCCGGGTCGGATAGGTTGGCGAAGGCGTTGACCATGATCTCGCTCAGGGCGGGATGGATCGTCTGGCTGCGCGCGATGGGATTGAATGTCCCGTCGCCAGCGTTCATGAGGTAGACGATGGGCTGGACCAGCAAGGAGGCGTGAGGTCCAACGGCATGCGCCCCCAATATCCGCATGGACTCCCCGTCCACGACCACCTTGCAGAAACCATCCTCCTCCCCCATGGCATAGCCCTTGGCAGTATCGATGTAGTTGGAATAGCCTACGAAGTACTTGCGGCCGCGGGCCTTGGCCTGCGCTTCTGTCAGCCCCACCGACGCCACCTCAGGATATGAGAAGACCGCGTGCGGGACGGCATGCTCGTCGAGCTTGACCCTCTGCTTGCCGAAGGCATTGAACCAGGCCACGTCGCTCTGGTAATTGGCGGTGTGCCGGAACATGGTCCTCCCGATCACGTCCCCAAAGGCCCATACCCCGGTGGCATTGGTCTCCAGGTACTCATTGACCACGATGTAGCCCTTGTCATCCACCCTGATGCCTCCCCTGGCCACCTCCAGAAGGTCAGAATTGGAGCGGACGCCGGTCGTGACCAGTATCTCGTCGGCTTCGACCTCCTTGACCTCCCCGGTGGCCCGGTCTCGGTGCCTGAGGACCTTCCCAGAGGGAGCCCTGGCGACCTCGATGAGGTCCTGGTTGACCCGGACGTCGCATATCTCGGACATGCGGTTCAGTACCACGATGCTTATCTGGGGCTCCTCGCGGGGGAGCAGAGCGGGGTTGTGCCCGATTATGGTCACTTGGGAACCGAAGGCGGAGAAGAAGTGACCGAATTCGCAGGCCTTGTAGCCACCTCCCAGGATAGCCAGTCGAGGCGGGATATGCTGGATGTCAAAGATCGTCTCCGATGTC
>JALOTM010000157.1 GCA_025457905.1 Methanomassiliicoccales archaeon | reverse complement strand
GGAAGGCGAGCCTCCTCTGCCCACCGGTTTCCAGGACCATACGGTAGACCTCGATCCATATCCTCCTTCCATCATGGCGATGGGCGCGCGCGGTGATTAGGAGGTTGTCCTTGGCATCCGGCCCTCCTCGCAAATGCTCCAGGAGCGCCTCCCTCCCGAGCGTGGGGGCGAGCCGTGCCTTCTCGTCCTCAGGGAGCGCCATCGACATGATATCCCAGATATGGCTCCCGAGGATGTCGTCCCTGGAATGGCCAAGGATGCGCTCGAAGGAAGGATTGAGCTGGCTGGCCCGACCTTGCTCGTCTGTTATGACCAGGCCGTCGGGCGACATCTCGAAGAAGGCGATCATCGTCTCCAGATCATAGGCCATGCTCGGACCTCCGGGGCATCGGGAAAAAATCGCGGCTGAAGATATATAAATCTGGGGTGATGGCCATGCGGATCTGATAACGGGCCCTCAGCCCAGCAAGGCCTTGGCGGCCGCCTTACCTACCTCCGCCCGGTGCTTGCCAGGGGCGGATACCATTATCGCCCAGTCGAAGACGCTGCGCGACTGCAGGGCCTTGGCGAGGGGGCTGTACCGTGAGAGCGGCCGCACACGGTCCTCGTCGAGGATGGGCACCTCGGTCTTGCCTATCCGGGGCTCGGAGATGAGGAGCTCGCGCTCCGGCATGTCCAGTATCACTTCGGACCCGTGCACGCCGGCGCGGACGGCTATCTCCTGCTCCACCTCCTTCCGCCTCCGATAATCGGTAAGCTGCAGCAGGCGGTCCAACTCCTCCTCCCTCATGTCCGCCATGGACAGCGAGAAGCATCTCTTGTAAAGCTCGCGGTACTTGAGCTGGGTCATGACCTTGGCCGGATAACCCCCCTGGGCCAGGAGCTTCTCCGTCAGGCTCCCGTCCGTCTCCTGGTGGATGTTGCGGAGCAGCGATGGGTGGGACATCTCCACCGCCTTGCAGAGCATCATCTCTGCGATGCGCACGGTCTTGTGGAAGTAGACGGAAGTGTACATCAGGGCCCTGGCCACCAGGAGGCCTTCCACGGCCACCAGCCCCCCCTTGTTCACCACCAGGTCCCCATGATGGATAGCGATCATTTGCAGGAGGCGGTCCAGGTCGATGGTGCCATGGGCCACACCGGTGTAGTGCGCGTCGCGAAGCAGGTAATCCATCTGGTCGGCATCGACCGGGCCATGGATCATCTGGTGCAGGTAATTGTCCTGACCGAAGTGGGCCTGCCCCGCCTCCACGTCGAGGATGCTCTGACCTGGCGTGTCAGGGCCCACCGGGGACACGACCAAGGAGGACACCCTCTCCGGCGAGACCCCCTCCTGCTCCAGGACCTCCCTCACGCTGAGGCGGTCGCCAATGCGAGCGGACTCTTCCTCGCCAAGGCAGCGAAGCTCCCCCAGGATCATCCTCTGCGACAAATGGACGTGGTCCACGCCCAAGCGGTCGGCCATCACCTCCTCCAGGGTATGCGAGAAGGGGGCATGGCCCAGATCGTGGAGCATCGCCGCGGCCAACACCTCATGCCGCTCCTCCTCTCGCAGCTCGAGCACCTCGGCCATCTTCGAGGCTATGTGGTAGGTGCCGAGGGAATGCTCCAAACGGGTGTGGTTCGCACCAGGGAAGACCAGGTGCGCCAATCCCAACTGATGCACGCCATGGAGCCTCTGCATCTCCGGCCTGCCCAGTAACCTCAGGAAGGCGCCTTCGACCTTGACGCTGCCATGCACGCTGTCGTGAATAACCTTGAATCCAGGCACTGCAGCAAAATATGTGAGCGACCTTAAAAAATTGAGGTAGGATGGAAGGGATTTGCGAGGCGGTCGGTCAGCTCAGGTAAAACCGCCCTTGATCTTGTGCCTGTCGATCTTGAGGCCGTTGGGTGCCACGATGATCAGGTTGTGACCGATGGCCGCCACATCGCCGTTGGTATCCCTGGCGACGGCCTTGAGCTCGTTCGTGATCCGCTTCAGGGTGAGCTCGTCGTTGGCTATCGCAGAATAATCGATGAGCACGATGTTCCCAGAGTAGGCAGGTTGCACCACGGGATTGAGGTCTTCATAGCGGTAGATCTCGGCGATCTTTATCATCCCCTTGCCGCCGAGTGGGTTCTCCTCATCGAAGTTCAACTGCCCCAGGTCGATATATTGGTCGGCCTCGACAGCCTGAACGTCCTCCTTGCTCCGGATAAAAGGCTTCTTTAGCAGCGACATGCCATCCCTCTGGAATTGGTATCTGATGGCAGATATAAATACTTTGAACCTAGGATTCACGCCTGGGCTAGTCGCCCTCGGTCTCCTCCTCCAGCTTCCAGAGCTTGTCACCCACGTAAAGGACGCTCTTGACGGCCTTGCCTGGCTTCTTGGCCTTCATCTCCGCACCGGTGACCAAGGCCTCGCCCACCGCCAGAGGCTTGAGGTTCCTCTCGTCCCGGACCCAGACCATATCCCCCGCCCGTATTCCCTGGTCCGCATCAACGATGCCGGGCCCCATGATGTCCGCTCCATTGATGACGAAGCGCACCGCTCCCATGTCCACGGTCACATAGGACCTGGTGGCAGGATACCTCAGAAGCCCGCGAATGGTCAGGAATGGCTTGCCGTCGCGCATGAAGGCATCCACCTCACCGTCCACGAAGATCAGGTCCATGTCAGAGCTCTCCGCCTGGTCCACCGTGTCCTCGGCCGTGAAGACCTTCACGCCGACCTTTGAGGAGATCTCAGCGCCCAGAGCGTTGGCTTCCTTCTCCCGCAACCTCTTTCTCTTTCTGACCCTGAGCTCTGACAAATACCATGACCTCTTGAGGGATGATATTCCGGGCTACTTCTTCTTCCTTCCGAAGAGCCGTCCCAGACCGCGCTTGCCTTCCTCCTCTTTCCTTTCCTCTTCTTTGGCCTTGTCCTCGGCCATCGGCTCTGGCTTAGGGGGTTCGGGCTCGCCTTCCGCTGGCGCTGAGGCAGGCCCAGACACCTCCGGCTCCTCCCTGACCTCGGCCCTATGAGGGCTCACTGGCCCAGGGATGGGCTCGTGCGGCTTTGTTTCGGTTCTGGACATGAACGCGGACGAAGACGCCTTCCCATGGGCCAGATCCTGGGCCACGGCCTCAAGGTCATCGAAGCTGGCCATGCTCAGGTCGGCGCCGCAGTGGGGACAAGAAGTAGCGCTTGCAGGGGCCTTACGATCGCAAACGGGGCATTCGATATCGTAGCTCATCGAGACACTTGTGGAGTTCCGATGCGGTTTGTGAATATAATCATTGCTCATTGCCTCTCATTCACGGAAACCTTTCTGGATGGTTATCGCACGGACACGCCAGCATCTAATATTGAAATGATTTTATACTCGAAAAAAGCATTGAATGTGGATGAGGGGGGCAGTAAGGGGACTACTGATATTCAATTACGTATGGTTGTTATTGGTCTTCCTGCTCTTGGTCTTCGCTGCCATACCCGCCATCCCTGGCGCGATCATCGTCAAGACCCCCGGGGCGGAAGGATGGAAGACCACCGTCACTAACGATACCGTCATAATGACGGGCAATGTGAGCATCCACAACGGCGGCTTCTTCCCCTTCAACAATTTCTATTTCGTCATCAAGCTCTACGATGAGAACGGCTCGGACCTGGCATC
>JALOTM010000156.1 GCA_025457905.1 Methanomassiliicoccales archaeon | reverse complement strand
CGGGATGAGAATGAGCGCGCTACCAAGGTTCTTCATCAGGCCTCGGGGGAAGGAAGACGCCGAGAGCAGGGCGGATGTGGTCCGCATGGATGGTTCACTGACCATCGACTGCCGGGCCTGCCAGGGCCCTCAGGACCTGACCGAGCAGGCCTGCATGCGCTGCTGCCTGCGTTCGATATCCGGGGCTGCGAGCTGCGCGAGGGTCGTGCTCTCCAGGCATATGGACGTTGCCTACGAAGGGGCCTGCATCGAGGTTCTACATGAGCTCGCCGAGGCAGCACGGATGTGTCGGGCGTTCGAGACTGAGGAACGCGGCTGCCAGGCCTGCCCTGCGCGGCCCTCCCTGGTGCTGGGTTCGCTTGCCGATTCCATCCCCTTCGCGTGGGGGGGCGCCGCTCCCAGCGTCCGCCCTGCCCAGGCCCGTGCCAGATGCCATGCCTGCGCATCGCGGGTCAATGACACGGCGGCCGCGGTCGTAGCCAGGCTGAGGGCGGTGGAGAGGAAGGTATCGCGCGAGGCGTTCATGGTCGTGGAGGGGCCGGGCCATGACTAAGGTGCTGGTTCGGAAGGGCCAGGCCCTCCAGCCCAGCTCAGGCGTCAGGGGCCTGGGGCGCCTGCTCGAGCTAGAGAGGAGGACGTGCCCCCGGTTCTCCCATTATTGGCTCAACCTGGTCCCTCCCCGAGGCGCGAAGCTGCTGGAGGAGTATGAGGTGGCGCGCTCGAAGGTGCGCATCTTCTCGCTCCGCGGGGACCTGGACCTCTTCTATCATCTGACCCCCTGGGAGTACACCCTCGATGAGAGGGATACCGCCCTGGTGGCATCAGCGGTCAGCAAGGTCATGGCCTCCCCTCCTCTCGCGCCGTCGCTGGACGAGGCGGACCTTAGGCGAAACGTCCGTTCCTCCGCCCTTTCGGACCTCAGGGCGCAGGCACGCCGTGCGAATGCCTTGGCCGGCATGGACCCTCGCAGCGCCGAGGAGCGGCTTAGCGCCCTGGCCGAGGTCGTGGCCCGCTACACGGCTGGCCTTGGCCTGTTCGAGCTCATGCTGGCTGACCGTAGGCTAGAGGACATCTATGTTGATGCGCCCTGCGGGAAGAACCCCGTCCACGTGACCCTGTCCGGGCTGGCGGGGCGCAATTCCGTCTCGCGGTGCACCACCAACGTCCTGGTGGACGAGCGCGAGGTCAGGGCCTTCGTGGCCCGCATGAAGTTCCACAGCGGGAGGGCCTTCTCAGAGGCCAGGCCGGTGCTGGAGACGGACGTGCCCGGCTTCGGGTCCCGGGCGACGGTCATCGGGGCCCCTCTCAGCCCACAGGGCCTCGCGCTGGCCCTCAGGAGGCATGCCCCCGAGCCGTGGACCTTGATGCGCCTGGTGCACTCCGGCCTGATGGATTGCTACACCGCCGCCCTCATCTCCTTCCTGGTGGACGGGCGCTCCACCCTGCTGGTGTGCGGGCCCCGTGGCGCCGGTAAGTCCTCCCTGCTAGGGGCCATCCTTTTCGAATTCCCTCCGGGCCAGAGGGTGCTGACCATCGAGGACACGGCCGAGCTGCCGGTCCGCCAGATGCAGTCGTTGGGCTACAAGGTGCAATCCCTGCTGATCGATGGAGCGACCGGCTCGCTCCAGGAGGAACGGGCCGAGGAGGCCCTTAGGGTCTCATTGCGAATGGGCGAGTCGGCCATCATTCTCGGGGAGGTGCGCGGACGGGAGGCCCAGGTCCTATATGACAGCATGCGCACGGGCAAGGCAGGCTCCAGTGTGCTGGGGACCATCCACGGCGAGTCGGCGCGCTCCGTCTACGAGAGGGTGGTGCACGATATGGGGATTGCGCCAGAGGCCTTCCAGGCCACGGATGCCGTCATCGCGCTGGGGCTGGTGCGCCCGAATGGATCGCAGAGGCCCCTGCGCCGCCTAGTAGAGCTGACAGAGGTGGTGAGGGAGCGCCCGGGCGAGTTCCGGGAGATGCTGCGCGTGCGGGCGGACGGGTCGGCGGAGCTCGTTGACCCGGGCTCGGACCTGATCCGCCGAATCGCATGCTCCTGGGGTGTGGGGTCAGAACAAGCCCTTGAGAACGTCCAGGCGAGGGCGGAGATGCGGGAGATACTCCTGGCCGCGGCCAGGTCCAGAGGGACGGAGTACCTCTCCCCGCAATGGACGACCAGGGCCAACAGCTTCCTCTGGGAGGGCCTGGAGGAAGGATTGGGGCACTCCGAGGTCGTGGATGGCTTCATGGCAAAGGTGAACGGGGGCGCTGGATGAGGGAATGGCGGCGGTTGGCCCTGGCCATCGCTCCACCCGGCTTCCTGAAGAGGGCCATGGCACCTCCCTCTGACCCTCTGACCCGGGAGTACATGGAACGCCACCTCATCTCCAGGGAGAGAATGGCTCAGGAGGCATGGGGGGCATTCCTGGCCACCACCGTACTCGGGGCGCTCATCGCCCTCCCTATACTCTTGCTCGCCGATGCGGTGGTGTCCGCGGCGGCCATAATCGCCGCCCTCTGCCTCCCCTTCGTGCTCTCGTCATGGGTGAGCAACGCCCCCGCCCGGCTGGCCCGCATGGAGGAGCGCGCCTATCTGCGCCAGGCCCCCGCTGCCATCGGCTCCATGGCCATGAGCATGTCCCTCACCCCTTCGTTGGAGAGGGCCGTGTCCTTTTCCGCCAGCCTGAGCCAAGGGGAGCTGGGGGTCAGGCTCTCCCTCGTGAGCTGGGAGGTCATGACCCGCTCCTGCGACGATGTCGAGTCCTCGCTCTCGCGCTTCGCCTCCACGCTCTCCAGCACCAACCAGTCCCTTCGCCAGTCGCTCCACCTCCTGGTGGCCTCCGTCCACGAGCCCACCAAGGACGGGATGGAGCGGCTTATGGACAAGGCGCATGAGATCTCCGTGCAGGGGCTGCGGCAGGCGGCCGAGCGGCACGTTGCCTCGCTGAGCACCCCTGTGATGGTGCTCTTCGCATTGGGGATCCTCCTGCCCATCATGATGCTCTCCATGGCCCCGCTGCTCTCCCTTTCCTCGCCCCTCCCTTCGGGTTCGGCCTCCGCCGCCCAGCTCCCTTTGGCCCCGATGGCGTTCCTATTGCTCGTGTTGGCGCCCTGCCTTTCCTTCCTGTACGCCCGTTCCATCCTCGAGGCCAGCCCCACCTCTGCGATGCCGACCCTGCTCCCCTCGCTGAGCGCGAGGGGGATCGCCCCATGGTTGGTCCTAGCTGGGGCCTTCATCCTGCTGGCGTCGATGGGCGCGGCCGCCGAGCATCCCTGCGCATTCCTGATGGGCATGGCACTGTCCTCGGCGCTGGTCATATGGATTGCCCATCCCGCCCCCCGCCCCTGCCAGACAGACGAGGAACGGGACTTCATCGTCGGGCTCTACCAGATCGGCAACCGCCTCGCCTCGGGCGCCAGCATGGAGAGGGCCCTGACCGAGGCGGCCTGCACCTCGGACGGCTCACGGTTCGGGTGCTGGGCGAGGGAGGTGCTGGGGTGCTCTGCCCTTAGCCGCATGTCCTTGGCCGAGGCCATGGAGACGAGGAGGGCCGCGGGACGGTGGCCGCTGCTCTCTGAGGCCTTCAGGACGGTCGCCCGCTGCGCCCAGGCGGACGGCGTTGCGGCGGGAAGGGTGGCGGTGCGTCTGGCTGGCAGCCTTGCGGAC
>JALOTM010000155.1 GCA_025457905.1 Methanomassiliicoccales archaeon | reverse complement strand
AGAGCTGGCGGCGGCCTTCGAGGGAATGGTGCCCAAGAACAAGTTCCCCGAGGAGGCCAAAAAGCACGGCAAGGCGGCCAAGAAGGAGTTCCTCCTAATGATGCGGTCCCTCATCGACGCCGAGATCGAATGCGTTGAGAAGGGAAGGGGAAAGACCGAGCCCAAGCTCAAGAAGATCAAGGTCGAGTGAGCCCGCTCTAGATATCTCCCTCAGAACGCTGCTGCTCCAGGCACTCGAGGCACAGCAGCATCCCGTCCCCTTCCACCAGCTGGCTGGAGAAGGCTCCGCAGTTTTCGCAATAGCCCTCGCTCATCAGGTGAGCTGGGGCGGTCCCGCAAGAGGCCCCGATTCTGGACCATTCCCTGGTCAGCTCGATCAGTGAGGGGGAGAGGCGCAGGACATCGTTCTCCGTGATCACCCCGACCAGGCTATTGTCCTTCACGACCGGTAGGCGACGAAGCTTCATGTTGGCCATCTTCCTGGCCGCGATGGCCACGCTCTCCCTCGGCCCGATGGTTACCAATGGAGAGCTCATTATCTCGTGCGCGCGGACCTTGGAGCCGGAGCGTCCCTCGGCCACCACCTTCTTCACCAGGTCCTTCTCGGTCAATATCCCCACGGCCGTCTCTCCCTCCACGATGACAAGGCTGCCCACGTCCTCATCCCTCATGAGCCTGGCCGCGGCCTGGGCGGTCGTGTCCGGCGCGGCCGTCCTGGGGTTCCTGCTCATCACTTCCTCCACCAAGATGTCCTTCGCCTTTTCCTTCATGGTTGTTTACTAGGCGAGGAATCCATAAAAGGGTTTTCCAACGTTGACACGATCATCGACCAGATGGGCCTGTCCAAAGCACTGGGCAGACGTTCGCCCCTGAGGAAAAAGTATATTCTATGCTTCGAGACAATGATATAAGCGCTATCGAGCAACGGTCGAGGCCCAGGATACAGGGGACAGCCTAAAATCAAAAGCATTGAGCTTTCCGGGGCCATCCCCGAACCTTTTATAACTCACCGTCCCAAATCTATTCCCAGGCATCGAGCCCGACCTTCTGAACGGGCCGTGGGATGCCTGAGCCGCTTCGAGGTCGAGGACATGAATGAAAAGGAGGGCGAGCGCGCGGTAAGGATCGCCAGGCAGACCATCGAGGCCGAGGCCAAGGACGACGACCCTGGCCAGATCGACGCTCCGGGCAGCTTCCGGGAGAAGCGTGGGGTCTTCGTCACCATCCATACCTTCCCGGACATGGCATTGCGGGGCTGCATAGGCTATCCCGAGCCGGTCTTCTCGTTGGGCAAGGCGCTGGTCAAGGCGGCGCAGGGCGCCTGCCACGACCCCCGGTTCCCCTACCTCCGTGCACAGGAACTGGCCAGCATCGTGGTTGAGGTGAGCATCCTCACACCGCCGGAGGAGATCAAGGCAGAGGATAGGAAGAAGCTGCCCGCCATGGTCAAGGTGGGCCAGGACGGTCTTATACTAGAGAGGGGATACTTCCGAGGCCTGTTGCTCCCCCAGGTGGCCACCGAATGGGACTGGGACTCGGAGACCTTCTTGGCCGAGACATGCGTCAAGGCCGGGCTAACGCCTGACTGCTGGCTCGACAAGTCGTCCAAGGTCTACAAGTTCCAGGCAGAGATATTCGCCGAGGCCGAGCCCCGGGGGAAGATCGGAAGGAAGACCATCGAGTGATGCCATGGACCTGGTCATAGAGGGCAGAGCCTGGTACAAGGGTAGGCTGCAGCATGTTTGCATCGGCGTTCAGGACGGTCTCATCGCCAGCGTGAAGAAGAGCCTCAAGGCCGAGAGGCACCTGGACTACAACGACCGCATCATCCTGCCAGGAGCCATCGACGTCCACACCCATATGCGTGAGCCAGGCATGACGCATAAGGAGGACTTCGCGACGGGCACAACCTCCGCGGCCTTCGGAGGCGTCACCTGCGTCTTCGACATGCCCAACACCAGGCCGCCCACGATAATGCGCGAGGACGTGCTGGAAAAGAAGGAGATGGCAGCCAAGAAGGCTTGGGTGGACTTCGGGCTGTTCGGCGGGGTGAGCGACTCCTCCAACCCGCAGCGCATCATGGACTCGGTAATCGGCTTCAAGATCTTCATGTCCTCAACCACGGGCAGCGTGCTTCTGGCCGAGGACAAGGATATAAGGAGGGCTCTGGACCTCATCCAGCCCACAAAGAAGGTGGTGAGCGTGCATGCCGAGGACGAGCATCTCCTGCTAAAGAGGCAGGATGCCGGCCTTGTGCAGCATGGAGAGTCCCGGCCGCCCTTGGCGGAAGCCTCTGCCATCTCCCGCCTGGCCGATCGCTCCAAGGGCATGGCCATAAACATCTGCCACGTCACCAGCCAAGAGGGCCTGGGGGCGTTGGCCGGGGGGAGCTTCACATCCGAGGCCACGCCCCACCATCTCCTGCTAAACGTGACCTCCTGCACCCGCAAGGGTTTCTGCAAGGTCAATCCGCCGCTCCGACGCAAGGAGGACCAGGAGGCGCTCATGGCCGCCTTCGCCGACGGCAGGATCGATATGCTGGCGTCCGATCATGCTCCCCACACGACCGATGAGAAGGAGAGGGATTTCGACCAGGTCCCTTCCGGGGTGCCCGGGGTGGAGACCTCCTTCCCGCTGATGATGGCCCAGGTCCGCAAGGGGGCGATTTCCTTGGAGCGCCTGGTCAGCGCCGCCTGCGCACGTCCCGCCGAGGTCTTCGGGCTGAGGAAGGGCCTGATCGAGGTGGGCAGGGACGCCGACCTAATGGTCCTGGACCCGCGGCAGGTGGGCGTCGTCAGCGGGAGGCGTCTGCACTCGAAGTGCGGCTGGACTCTGTTCGAGGGGCACGAGGCCATCTTCCCCCAGGCCGTCTTCCTGCGCGGACAACTATTAGTAGAGGATGGGGGCTTGGTGGGCGAGCGCATGGGGAGGGACGTGGTTGCCAGGCGTAGGATTCCCACTTGACCTGTCGGAGCTGGAGGGGCAGAGGTTCGTCTGCCTGGACAACTGCGGGCTGTGCTGCCTCTGCCAGCCCGAGCTGCTAGATTCCGAGGTGCAGTACTTCAAGCGCAACTTCCCGCAGAGGATCGTCGCCCGAAGGTCACCGCACCGCCATACGGCCCTGGCCATGAAGAAGGGCAGCGGGCCCTGCACGTTCCTGGACAAGGGGAGGTGCAGCATATATCCCAACCGCCCCCATTATTGCCGGCAGTTCCCCTTCCACGTTCACCTCATGGACCGGGTGCAGGTCTCGCTGGACCTCTCCTGCCGCGGCGTCTGGCAGGGGAGGGGCGAGGACGCCACTGCCCTAGGGCTGCAGCTGGTTGGCGAGAACGAACGCCACCTCCGCTCCGGACTGGACCAGGCACGGGAAGTGCACAGGCAGTTCCAGGAGAATTGCAGGGAGGCGGGCCTCGATCCCTCCCCCAGCCGGCACCGGCTCGCCCTCGAGGGCGCTCTGCGCCATGTTCCGGACCTCGGCTTCCTGGGCTGGATGCTGGACCGCTCCGTGGAGGACGACGAAATGGACCTCGAGCAGCATCCTGACGAGATGGAGCTGGACGCTGGTCGATTGGAGGAGCTGCGCCGTGCGGCCATGGAGGTCTCCCTCGAGTCGCTCGCCTCGCAGGATCCCATGTCCTCGCCGGTCTACTGCGATCCGGA
>JALOTM010000154.1 GCA_025457905.1 Methanomassiliicoccales archaeon | reverse complement strand
ATTCAACGGCATTTACTCCCTCGCTTCAGCTGGTATTGCTGTGATTGGTTGAATACCCATAGGCAGGTTATCAATCTTTGCCAGAGGATGTCATTTCTGATCCACGATCTTTATCAGATGGTACCCGAACTGGGTCTTGACCGGGCCGACGATCTTGCCCTTCTCCCCCTCGAAGGCCGCCTTCTCGAACTCTGGGACCATCTGGCCCTTGCCGAACCATCCCAGGGAGCCCCCGTTCTTGCCCGAAGGGCACTTGGAGACCTTCTTCGCCAGGTCCTCGAACTTCTCCCCGGCGGCGATGCGCGCCATGAGGTCCTTGGCCTCCTTCTCGGTCTTCACCAGTATGTGCGAGCAGTTGACTTGCTTGGGCATGAGGGGTAGAGATGCGGGGCGGTTGAAATATCTATGCCGCTCGAAGGGCGTGCCGCCTGCGAGACACCAGCAAAGGATATAGGGGGCCTGGGAGATTGCCCGCATCATGTGGGGCCCTCTGGACGTCGACGTGTGGGCGGAAAGGCGCAAGGGCGAGCTGAGGAACGTGCGCCAGGCGGTCGAGGGGATAATCGAGGCAGTGCGCCTGCGCGGCGACGAGGCGCTGCTGGAGCTCACAAAGAAGTTCGACAAGGTCAGCCTCTCGTCGGTCCGGGTCTCCGAGGAGGAGATCGAGGCGGCATACGAGGAGGTGGACATCTCCTTGGTGAGGGCCCTGAGGGACGCGGCCGAGCGCATAAGTCGCTTCCACGAGCTGCAGCGCCTGAGGCAGAACTGGATGGAGGAGCTGTACCCCGGCGTGAGCCTGGGGGTCAGGCTCCTTCCCCTGGAGCGCGTGGGCGCCTATGTGCCTGGAGGCAAGGCCTCGTACCCCTCCACCGCGCTCATGTGCATCGTCCCCGCCAAGGTGGCGGGCGTAGAGGAGGTGGCGGTCTGCACGCCCCCTCCGGTCGATCCCCTGACCCTGGTGGCGCTGGACGTGGCCGGGGCCGACGAGGTCTTCTCCGTGGGAGGGGCCCAGGCGGTGGCCGCCCTGGCCTTGGGGACGGAGAGCGTCAGGCCGGTGGTGAAGGTGGTGGGCCCGGGCAACGTCTACGTCACCGAGGCCAAGCTGCTGCTCAAGGACAAGGTGGACATCGACTTCCCGGCCGGGCCCAGCGAGGTCCTGATCATCGCTGACTCCAGCGCCCGCGCGGAGTTCGTGGCCGCGGACATCCTGGCGCAGGCGGAGCACGGCCCCCACTCGCCCTGCCTGCTGGTCACCGACGACGCCTCCCTGGCGGAAAGGGTGGGCGAGCTGGTCGAGGAGGGAGCTAGGGGATCGCCCCGGAGGGCCATCATCGAGTCCTCGCTGGTGAACGTCGGCTACGTCCTAGTCCCAGGCATGGGGGAGGCGGCCGAGGTATGCAACCGCCTTGCGCCGGAGCACCTCTCCGTGCAGTGCGGGGACCCGGAGGGCGTCCTGGAGCAGGTGCGCAGCGCCGGTTCCATTTTCCTAGGTCCTTACTCCCCGGTGGCGGCAGGAGACTATGCCTCGGGCACCAACCACGTCCTGCCCACGGCCGGCTATGCCCGACTCTATTCCGGCCTGGATGTGAGGCACTTCTGCAAGGCCACCTCCGTGCAACGGCTCACCCGCGAGGGCTTGGGGTCCCTGGCCCCGACCATCGAAAGGCTGGCCAAGGCCGAGGGGCTGGTGGAGCACGCCCGCTCGGTGGAAGTGAGGCTGCGGCGACCTTAGCAACGTTGAAGAGCGCCTGAGGGGATAGTCCGCGCATGTGCCCTTCGCCGCGCCCAAGGCTGAACCTCATCGGCCAGGACGAGAGCCTGGAGCGCATGATGTCCATCCTGGCCCGGGCCATGGACGGCTCGGGAGGGGCCATCCTCATCTCCGGGGAGTCAGGGTCCGGCAAGACCAGGCTGGCCGAGGAGTTCGAGTCCCTGGCCTCCAGGTCCGGGTGCCTCTGTGCGAACGCGCAATGCGAGCCAGGCCAACCCCCCTACGCCCCTCTGGCCCAGGCCCTGATGGGACTGCGCCGGGTCAAGCCTGCCCTATCCACGGACGCCAGCCTTGAGGTGCTCAGGAAGGTCCTCACCTCCTCCGAGGGGGACGGGCTGGCGGCGCGGGGCGACCGAGCCCTGTTCGCCGCCCGGGACATCCTGGAGGCCGTCTGCCGAGAGGCCTGCGTGTTGCTCCGGCTCGACGACCTGCACCTCTGCGATGCCTCCACCATACAAGGCATGCATTTCCTGGCCAGGGAGGCCCTGGGTCGGAAGGCGCTCCTCGTGGTCACCTATAGCGACGACGAGCTCTACGACCGTGAGAGCCGGCCGCACCCCCTCATCGAGGCGGTCCGGGTAATGAGGAGGGAGGGCCTGTGCCACACGGTCGAGCTGCAGCCCTTGACCCTGACGGCCTTGGGCGAGGCCATGAGGGACATGCTGGAGGCGGATCTGGAGGGGCGGACCTTAAGCGAGCTCCATAGGGAGAGCGGCGGGAACCCCCAGGTCGCTGTGGAGCTGGTCAGGGAGGCGCTCCGCACCGGTGGCATGGCGGTGCGCCAGGGCAGGATGGCTCTGGCCCATGAAGGCCCCATGGCCATCTCCCATCCGCTCCGGGCCTGGATGTCCCGCAAGCTCGGGCGGCTGCCGGGGATGCAGAGGGAGATGCTGGACTGCGCCGCGCTGTGCGATGAGCCCTTCGATGCCGATCTCCTCTCCTCGGCCCTAGGGTGGGACAGGCTGGAGACGATGGAGCTCTTGGACGCGGCCATGAGGTGTCATCGTCTGTACGTGGAGCAGGCCGAGGGATACCGTTTCCGATGGCCGGTCCTTCGACGCGTGGCCAGCTCGGAGCTGGGCCATGAGAGGACGATGGACCTGGCGAGGGGCATAGATAGGGCCAAAGGCGGGAGGGCCGGAGGTCAGGGCCGGGGCTGACGAGGAATGAAGGGCGACAGCGATCCGAGGAGAAGAGCTTGGGACAGGAAGTACTCCTGTGAGCACCCGCTATGGCGGGGTCCGGGGGAGGTCCCGTCGGGAGCCGGGCCCGGCATCCGCTGCCTGGAGCTTGGTTGCGGGGACGGTAAGACGCTCCGCGCGCTCCTGGCCACCGGGGCGGAGGTGGTGGCCATGGACCTGTCCGGCCCAGCGCTCAGGTCCTGCCGGAGACGCATGACCGGGCCATACGAGGCAGAACTGGTGCGAGCGGACGTGCGCGACCTCCCCTTCCTCGACGGGGCCTTCGAAATGGTGATGGCGCACCATGTCATGGACCATCTCCTCCTGGATGAGAGGATGCGGCTGGCGGCCGAGGCAGTCCGCGTGCTGACCCCGGGCGGGAGGCTCTCCCTCAGGGTGTTCTCCATGGAGGACATGCGCTTCGGGAAGGGGGAGGAGGTCGAACCGTGCACCTTCCTGCGCCAGGACGGTATCACCTATCATTACTTCTCCCCGGAGGAGGCGCGGGGCCTGTTCCCCGGACTCGCCGTCCTGGAGATGGAGTCCCGGAGGGAGGCCAAGACCTTCCGGGGCGAGAGGCTGGTGCGCTCCGAGGTGCTCGTCGTCCTCCGAAGGCCGATGGGGTAGGGACAAAGACATAACGGCGTAAGGCTATCCCCCGCCATCGGAGGCTGATTTGATGTCCAAGGCCAGCGATGATGGGCAGGTCCAGCGGGCGGTGGAGCAGAGGATGAGAGAGCTCGAGGAGCTCTACGGGAGGGTGCCCCTCGTGCCCCAGGTGCTATCGGAGAGG
>JALOTM010000153.1 GCA_025457905.1 Methanomassiliicoccales archaeon | reverse complement strand
GGATTGAAGCGCCGGAACTTGGTGAGGATGACCTCCAGGGTGGGCCCCCTCTCCGGGTCATGGATGAGATGCACCTCGTCCGCGACCACCAGGGAGATCTTCTGCAGCCAGGCGGTGCGGTGTCGCAGCAGGGAGTCGGCCTTCTCCGATGTGGCGACGATGATGTCGAACCTCTCCAGCTCCGGGTCGGCCGAGTCCAGGTCGCCGACGGAGACCCCTACCCTCACCCCCAGCCTCTCGAACCGCTGGAGGTCCTCCTGCTTCTCCGAGGCCAGGGCGCGGAGGGGAACGATGTATAGGGCCTTCCCCCCCCTCTCCAGGACATGCTTGAGGGCCGCCAGGTAGGCCACCAGGGACTTGCCGCTGGCCGTCGGGACGGCCAGGAAGAGGTTGCGCCCGGCCAGGGCCAGCGGCACGGCCTTCTCCTGAGGGGGATAGAGCTCTGAGATCCCCTCCTCCGCCAGCACCTCGGCCACGCCGGGGGGCAGGCCTAGCTCGTCCAACCGCATGCGAGTCGCCCCTTGATGAAGGGGGCAGGGCTTAACCCTTGCCGATGCCCCAACCCCTCAGGGCACGGAGTGTGCCATGGCCAACTGGACGCGGTTCGCACTCTTTGCGACTCAGGAGGAAAACTCTTATTAAGTGGGAGTATTTTAAGATAAGATAGCATCCAGAGGTAAGTCAATCATGACTAATGATGAACCAGGGACCGCCGAGCCTCTCCTCGACGTGGACACCTGGATCGAGAAACAGGGCTTCACCACCACCGCCGACATCAAGATACCTGACAGTCTGGCCGACCAGGTCATCGGTCAGGACAAGGCGGTGGAAGTGATCAAGAAGGCCGCGGAGCAGAAGAGGCACGTCATGCTCATAGGCGAGCCCGGAACGGGCAAGTCCATGCTGGCGCGCTCGATGACGGAGTACCTGCCCAAGGGAGAGCTGCAGGACGTCATCGCCTACCACAACCCCGAGGACACCAACGAGCCGAAGATACGCATCGTCCCCGTGGGCAAGGGCAAGGAGATCGTCGCGGCGCAGAAGCGCGAGGCCATGCAGCGCAAGCAGCAGAGGGCCTCGATGGTGACCGTCATCGTGCTCATGGTGGTAATGCTCACGGTGGTCCTTTGGCTACAGACCGGGGACCCGTCCTTCATCCTGGTGGGCATCGTGGCCGCAGCGGTGATATTCTTCGCCATGCGCTACTCTGGCCAACGGCAGGAGAACTACATGGTGCCCAAGTTGCTGGTCACCCACGAGGACAGCGAGGCGCCGCCCTTCATCGACGCCACCGGCGCCCATGCCGGCGCGCTGCTGGGGGACGTCAAGCACGACCCCTTCCAGTCCGGAGGTCTCGAGACCCCGGCGCACGAGCGCCTGGAGGTCGGGGCCATCCACAAAGCGTCCAAGGGAGTGCTCTTCATCGACGAGATCAACATGCTGCGCATCGAGTCGCAGCAGTCGCTGCTAACCGCGCTCCAGGAGGGCAAGTTCTCCATCACCGGGCAGAGCGAGCGCTCCTCCGGCGCCATGGTGAAGAGCGAGGCCGTGCCATGCGACTTCATCCTGGTCTGCGCCGGCAACCTGGACGCCGTCTCGGGGATGCACCCGGCCCTGCGCTCGCGCATACGCGGGTACGGGTACGAGGTGTACATGAAGTCCACCATGGACGACACCGTGGAGAACCGCGTCAAGCTCATCCGTTTCGTGGCCCAAGAGGTCTCCAAGGACAAGAAGATCCCCCATTTCGACCGCCGCGCGGTCGGGGAGATCGTCAAGGAGGCGCAGAGGCGCGCCGGCCGCAAGGGGCAGCTGACCCTCAGGCTGAGGGAGCTGGGCGGCCTGGTGCGCGTGGCCGGGGACATCGCCCGGGAGACGCACCAGCCGGTGGTCACCCAGGAGCATGTGCTGGCCGCGAAGAAGATCGCCCGCTCCCTGGAGCAGCAGATCGCCGACCGCTACCTAGAGGCCAGGAAGGAGTACAAGTCCTTCATCACCGAGGGGGCCGAGGTGGGCATGGTGAACGGATTGGCGGCGCTCAACACCGAGAGCAGCATGGCCGAGTTCTCGGGCGTGGTGCTGCCCATCGTGGCCGAGGTCACGCCCGCCCAGACCAAGAGCGCCGGCAAGATCATCGCCACTGGCAAGCTGGGGGAGATCGCCAAGGAGGCCGTCTCCAATGTCTCCGCCATCATCAAGAAGTACACCGGCGAGGACATCTCCAACCACGACGTGCATGTGCAGTTCGTGGGGACCTACGAGGGCGTGGAGGGCGACTCCGCCTCCATCTCCGTAGCTACCGCGGTCATCTCCGCGCTGGAGGAGGTCCCGGTGGACCAGACGGTGGCCATGACCGGCTCGCTGAGCGTGCGGGGCCAGGTGCTGCCAGTGGGCGGCGTGACGGCCAAGATCGAGGCCGCCGCCGAGTCGGGCATCAAGAAGGTCATCATCCCGGCCGCGAACCTGAGGGACGTGGTCCTGGAGGAGCGCTACATCGGCAAGATCCAGATCGTGCCGGTGAGCAACATGTCCGAGGTCCTGGAGACCGCGTTGGTGGGCGGCATCAAGAAGGAAGGCCTGATCAAGAAGCTGGCCGCCCTGGTGGACGGGACACCGCTCTCCGGCGCCAGGCCTGCGCTCTGAGCATCGCAAACCATTTCCAAGTTTCTCATTTTCCTATTCTTCAAAGCAGTCCACACGATGGGCGCATCCCGTCTCGAAAGGCTTGAATAACGACATACGTCTGTAGTAGTGAGGAAGATGGTCCGAAGAAAATCAGAGACCGGCCTGGTCATCGGCAGGTTCCAGCCCTTCCACAAGGGCCACCTTGAGGTGGTGCGCTCCATAGCCAAGGAGTGCGGCTCCATCGTCATCGGCATCGGCAGCGCTCAGCTCTCCCATGCCTACGACAATCCCTTCACCGCCGGCGAGAGGCACCTGATGATTTCGCGCTCGCTGCGCGACGACGGCATGAGGGACTTCTCCATCGTTCCCATCATGGACATCAACCGCTACGCGGTCTGGGTGGCGCACGTGGTCTCCCTGGTGCCCCCCTTCCAGGCCATCTACAGCAACAACCCCCTCACCAGGAGGCTGTTCTCCGAGGCCGGCTACGAGGTGCGCGCATCTCCCCTTTTCAATCGCGAGCTCTTCTCAGGGACGGAGGTGCGCCGCCGCATGCTGGCCGGAGAGCCCTGGAAGGGCCTGGTGCCCAAGGCCGTGGCGGAGGTCATCGAGGAGGTCCGGGGAGTGCAGAGGATGAGGGAGCTGGGGCCGGAGACGGCGGCGAGGTCGCATGACCCTTCCATCGAGGGTGGGGAAGGCGCTTAGGGACCAGGGCCTCAAGCTGGCCCTGGCCGAGAGCCTGACCGGCGGCCTGGTGGCCGCCATGGTCACCGAGGTGCCCGGCTCCTCCGACTACTTCCTCCTTGGGGTGGCGGCCTACAGCAACCGCTCCAAGGTCGAGGTGCTGGGGGTCAGCGAGTCCACGCTCAGGTCCCACGGCGCGGTGAGCGCGGAGTGCGCAAGGGAGATGGCCTCTGGCGTGCGACGTGCGTCCGGGGCCGACATCGGGGCCTCCTGCACGGGGATCGCCGGGCCGGGAGGGGCCACCGCCACCAAGCCGGTGGGCCTGGTCTATCTGGGGGTGGACGACGGCAGGAGGGCGCTGGTGGAGGAGCGCAGGTTCGAGGGCGACCGCTCACAGGTCCGGAGGGCCGCCGCGGAGCGCCTCCTGGAGCTCATCCTTCTCGACCTCGAGCCCTGACTGGAAGGGGA
>JALOTM010000152.1 GCA_025457905.1 Methanomassiliicoccales archaeon | reverse complement strand
GGTGACGTTGCCAGAGGTTTGGTCGGGGGAGTTGGGCACTGCGACAGGCAGGGATGGAACGGCGCCGATGAAGGAAAAGCCGGTTGTGTTGGCGGAGATGCCGGTGATGCTCATGGACCCCGAGCCCACGTTCCAATAGGGCTCGGTGATGGTGATTGGTAACGACCGCGAGTAGAGACCCGTGGTGTCGTTGTGCCACACAAGAAAACGCGCCGTGCTGTTCAATGGCCCGAAGTACGAGGTGACATACTGCACCTCGAGCACGGACGTGAGATGATGGTAGGAAGGCTCGACCCAATCTACGTGGCAGTCGAAGTAGGTCGTATAGTTGAACGGCCCTGTGTAGCGCTCCAAGGGTGCTTGGAAGCTCATGCTCACCCATATGTATGGCTGTGTGGCGTTCGGCAAGGTGAGCGGAAGGGCAGGGTAGCAGGAGATGAGGACGAACCCGGGCATGTCTGAGGCAATGGCGGTCAGGTCGGACCTCCCTGGACCAGTGTAACGATAGGGCTCTTCGAGCTGGAAGCTCTCGCCGACGTCGTACTCGCCCGCGAATTCGGGATGCCCGATATGGTACGTCTGGACCTCTGTCCCACCCGAGGAATGGACGGTGACGACCTGGGTCTCGGTCACCGTGGTCAGGACGTTCTTTTCGCCCGTGCCCGGATAACAATCGAAGTAGAGGATGAAACGGAAGGGGCCAGAGTATTTGGTGGATGGTGTCTCGAACTTGAGGTTGACCTTCGTGCCTTGCTGCTGGTCGGTGGTGTTGATGGCGACGTTGGGAAGGGCGGGGTCGCTGCTCACGAAGGTAAAGCCTGTGGTGTTGCTGGCAACTCCGCTGAGGATGACCGTCCCGGGACCGGGGTTGAAGTTGCTGACCCAGAACTCCATCGGCCTGCCCACGTCATAGTCGATGTTCGGGGAGAACTGCCAGCGCTGCCAGGAGGTTTCGTTGCCGGAGGGCAGGTGGGTGGTGGTGATGCTGGTGCCTTCGAAGTAGGTGAAGTCGAAGGTCTCATGGGGGAACACGCTCAGGCCGACGATCGCCAGGATGACTATGGCGGCCACCACCAGAGCGATGATCGTGATGGTCCTGCCACGACCCTTCCTGACGGCCTTCGACGGAGGGGCCTTGCCATCCTCCCCTGCCCCAGAGGCCATACGATCCACCTCCCCCTTGCTTATACATTCAGGCTCGGGATAATAAGCATTGCCGGTAGCGGCTATCGGCGTCGGACAAGGTTTATATTTGGACTGGAATTAACGGTGGACTGCGCAGGGGCCCATAGCTTAGTCTGGTGGAGCAAGCGGCTCATAAACGGTCGCTGACCGTTGAGGGACCGCTGGGTCGTCGGTTCAAATCCGGCTGGGCCCACATCACCACTTTCTTCCCGATGGCCGGCCTCATCCATCCCTCCCTCCAAACAGTGATATCCATTGCGCTCAGATGACCGTCCCATGGCGAACCGGGCGGAGCAGGCATTCAATAAGGCGGACTCCTTGGCTTCCGAGGGCAGATACTCTGAGGCGGTCGAATATTACGATGAGGCGATCGCCCTCGACCCCATGCTCCCCGATGCATGGCTATGCCGAGGGATAGCGCTGAACGAGGTGGGGGGGTACCAGGAGGCGCTGCGCTCCTTCGACAACGAGATCGCCATCAACGAGGGGAACGCCCCCGCCTGGCTGAACCGCGGCAACTCGCTGCGGGGCCTGGACCGCCCGCAGGAGGCAGTGGCCTCCTACGACCGCTCCATCGCCCTCAAGCCCATATTCCCGGGCGCGTGGCTCTTCCGAGGGATGGCTTTTGCGGACATGGGCCGGTTCGAGGAGGCGCTGGCCTCCTACGACCAGGCCATCTCCATGCTCCCGGAGATAGCCGAGATGTGGTTCCGGCGGGGGATCGCCCTGGGAGCGCTGGGGAGGCATGAGGAGGCGCTCGCCTCCTTCGGGACGGCGGTGGAGAAGGACCCTGGTCATCCTAAGGCCTGGGTGTACCGCGGCATCGCGCTCTCCCAGCTGGGCCGACCGGGTGAGGCGGTGGACTCCTTCGACACGGCCCTCTCGATCAATGCCGAGGATGCCACCCTGTGGTACAACCGCGCAGGTGCGCTGGCGGACCTGGGCAGGAGCGAGGAGGCCTTGGGGTCCTACGTCAAGGCCATACAGATATGCCCCGAGGACGCGCGCCCCTGGTGCGACCTGGGCCTGCTCCTCGGCGGCCTCGGGAGATATGCCGAGGCGCTCGATTGCTTCGAGAAGGCCGTCGCCCTTGACCCGGAATGGGCGCGGGGATGGCTCAACCGGGGGGTGGCGCTGGGGGAGATGGGAAGGCTGGAGGAGGCGCTGGCCTCCTACGACCGGGCCGCCGCCCTGGACCCTGGGAATCCTTGGCTGTGGTTCGACCGGGGCAACGCACTGCTCAACATGGGCAGGTTGGAGGAGGCGGCGACCTCCTATGACAAGGCATTGTCCATCCAGCCTGATTTCCCCGAGGCGGCTAACAACCGCGGGATCGCCCTCCGACGGCTGCAGGGGGGAGGTCAGGAGACATAGCCCCGCCGGCCCTCCCAGGTCAATAACCTATTAATAGCCGCCTTCGATTTTTAACGTACCTGAAGGAGCTAGGCGGATGGATGGATCCAATCGGACGGTCAAGGTCCTACTGGTGGGGTACAACGGCGCCAACAACACCGGTTCAGAGGCTCGGCTCCTCGCCATCATCGCCGAGGCCCGTTCGGTGCTTGGCCCCGAGGCCATCATCACCGTCCCCACCCTCAATGAGAGGAACCTCCGACGCTACATCAAGGAGGACGAGAGGCTCAGGATCGCCCCCATCCCCAGCATCTACTTCTTCGCCCTGCGGCGCCTCATCCGCGAGCACGACCTCATCATGCTCATCGAGGGCAGCTGCTACATGGACACATGGGCCAAGGCGCTGCTCTGGGCCTATCTGTCCACCTCCAAGTACTCCCGCCAGTACGGCAAGCCCTGCCTCGCCTACGCCGTGGACGCGGGCACCCTGTCCAAATCGAGCGTCGCCAAGGTCCGGCGCGAGGCCTCGAAGACCGACCTCATCGTGACCCGGACCCACCTCGCCGCCGCGCGGCTACGGGAGTGGGGGGTGAGCGCGCCCATAACCGTCACCGAGGACACCGCCTTCACCTTCGACGCTGGCGAGGAGAGGGGGACCCTGGAGCGCCTATGGCCTGGGGCCGGGAAGGTCGCGGGCATGGCCGTGGTGGAC
Organism: Methanomassiliicoccales archaeon; assembly: GCA_025457905.1. Lineage (GTDB taxonomy): Archaea > Thermoplasmatota > Thermoplasmata > Methanomassiliicoccales > UBA472 > JAJRAN01. The sequence continues at coordinate 548 of JALOTM010000152.1, read as the reverse complement.
TTCCATGTATGGCCTGTGGTGATCCGGCCCTTCGGCTCCAGCGAGGACTGCTACCGATGGCCCTACTACTTCTCGCGCTCGCCGGAGCGGCGGAGGGGGAGCGAGGAGCTGGCCTCCTGCCTGGCCAAGGAGGCGGACCGTATCATCGAGGAGCATGGCCGCAGGGTGGCCCTCATCGCCATGGAGGCGGTGGACGAATGCCTGGCAAGGAGCGTTCTGGACAGGATGAGGAACCGGGAGGGGGCAAGGGTCTTCTCATCGAACGAGCATGCCGCCGACGTCATGACGCGAGTGCTCCGCGACCTCGACCTCCTCATCACCTCCAGGTACCATGCCTGCGTGCTCTCCATGGAGGCGGGTGTGCCCCAGACGGCCATCGGCCATGACCTGCGCCTGCAGGACATCTACCAGGAGAGCGGGATCATGGACGAGTTCTTCCTATCCTCCAAGGACCCCGAGCTGTGGGCGAGGCTCAGGGAGCGGGTGGACCGCCTCGTCCGGGAGCACGACGCCCTGCGCCAGAGGATGCTCGAGGTCCATGAGGCGCA
>JALOTM010000151.1 GCA_025457905.1 Methanomassiliicoccales archaeon | reverse complement strand
GGCAAGGACGTCGTACATCTCCTCCCTGTACTTCCCGCCCAGATGGGCGATGACCAGCTTGAGGTCCTGGTGCTTCTGCAGTATCTTGGAGTAGTAGGAGGGCCGGGAGAGCTCCTCGTTCAAGGGCCCCCACACCGCCCCGGAATGGCTGACCACCATGAGGCCCAGTTCATCGACAAGGTCCCAGAAGGGGGCGATGCGCCCCTCGTCCGGGCGCCATCCGGTGGGAGGATAGACCTTCACGCCCCGAGCGTCATAATGCTTCACGTACTTATTCACCAGGCGAAGGGCCAGCTCTCCTCTTCCCGGGTCGACCCCCATGAAGGGGATGAGCTGCTCAGGGTATCCGGAGCAGGCTTGGAAGATCCAGTCGTTGAACTCCTCCACGCCCTGCTTGGTCGGCCCCACCATGCCGAAGTCCAAGGGAAGGACTACAGACCTGTCGATACCGGCCATCCTCATGTCCGCCACCAGGTCCCGCTCATCCGTCTCCGAGGTGAGCCAGTCCTTGCCCTCCCCTTGAGGCCCTCCTTGGAAGTACAGGGCATCGAGTAGGACCAAGGGCTCCAGGTAGGCATCCATGATGACGTCCGGGTACATGGAACGCTTCCACAAGTGCACGTGCGAGTCTATTATCATTCGAATCCTGAAACCATATCGTCGGGATAAAGAGATGCCGGGTCGTGGTCGTCCGCGGTGCGAGCGCAATCCCCCGGGAAGGCGGTCAGAGCCCCTTCAGGCTCTTCCTGGTGAGGACATAGCGCGCACTGATGATGAAGGCGAGGGCGAACCCCCCTAGCACCAGCATGTCCACATACCAGGCGAACACGTACGCCTGGCCCATGGCCTGGTTCAATGCGTCCACCAGGTAGGTCAGGGGCGAGACATAGGTGATATACACTCCAGGCGAGGTCATCTCGCTGATGGGCACGAAGATGCCGCTGATGAATATCAGGGGGAAGCGTACAAGGGCCGCCAGCATCATGATGTTGGCCGGCACCCTCCCAGCAGGGGCGGACAGGGCCACGCCCAGGGCCGCGAAGCATATGTTGCCCAGCACGAAGGCCAATATCAGGATGGCCATGCTCTCCACCGAGAGCCCCAGGAGGAGCACCCCCACCGTGCCCACGATGCTGCTGATGATGATGCCGAATATGGCCCCGGCGATCACGTCCCCCAGGACGATGGTGGCGATGCTCACTGGATAGGTCAGGAGGCGCTCGAACGTCCCCGCCTGCTTCTCCCAGGGGACGATCAAAGGCCCGACGGAGGAGGAGGTGAAGAAAAGCGACATGGCCAGGAATCCCGGGAAGTACAGTTCCACGTCCAGCTCCCTGCCGACGAAGAAGGCCAGGAAGAGGAACGTCGGGAGGATGAGGCCGAAGATGAACACCGGCGCCTTCCGATAGTAGATGCGCATGTCCTTCTGCGCCGTGACCCATACGGCTCGGGCGAAGATGTCGTAGCTCATCGCGGCACCTCGCAGATTTTGACGAAGACATCCTCCAGACTGGGGCCGCAGGTGGCGATGCTCAGGACGCGCAGCCCCTCTCTCTCCTTGACCGCCAGGATGGTCTCGAGCGCCTTGTCGGGGTCCTCGGTGTAGATCCTCCACTTGTCCCCGCAGGCCTCCACCTTGGAGATGTTGCTGCCCTCCAGGATGCCGGGGTCGATCCTACGGTCGAAGGCCACCTCGATCGTCTGGATCTTCTCGACCGTCTTGCGCAGCCTTTCCGGAGTATCGAAGGCCACCACCTTGCCCTTGTTGATGATGCAGACCCTCTGGCAGAGACGGTTGGCCTCCTCGATGTTGTGGGTGGTCATCAGGACGGAGGTGCCCTTCTTGTTGAGCTCCCTTACCTTCTCGACGATAAGACGCCTGCTCATCACGTCCAGCCCCTCGGTCGGCTCGTCCAGGAGCAGGACCGGGGGCTCGTTGACCATGGCGCAGGCGATGCTGACCCTCTGCCTCATGCCCTTGGAGAACTTGCGGAGGAGGTCGTCCTTCCTCTCTGAGAGTCCGAGGTCCACCAGGAGCCTCTCCGCGCGGCTCCTGCGGGTGGTCTTGTCCAATCCATAGAACCGCCCCACCAGGTCCAGGTTCTCTATGGCGGAGAGGTCCGGGTACACGTTCCCCACCTCTGGGATGACGCCCATGTTCTGCTTGGCCTGCAAAGGTGCCTTCCTCAGGTCGATCCCTTGGACCGTCACGCTACCGCGATCCGGTTTGAGTACACCAGTGATCATGCGGATGGTCGTGGTCTTCCCTGCGCCATTTGGGCCGAGCAGCCCGAAGAACTCCCCTTCCTCCACCTCGAACCCCACGCCATCCAGGGCAACCTGGTCCCCGAACTTCTTATGGAGATCCTTGACCACGATCGCATGCAAAATGCACACCCGCCCTCTAATCGAGGTAAGCGATAATAATTCGAACGGTGCCGGAAATGACTGGTCGCGGGATGGATGGATGCATAGTTGCGATCGCTCGAGCGTCAGAGTATTGTCAAGTAAGGAGCGAACCAGATGGCCAGAGAAATGCATTAACAGACTTAATGGATGGTCCCTCCATCCATACCAATGTTTATTTTAACGATTGACCGTTAAGGACTCACTCGCGACTTTTGCGAGGGGGTGGAATTTAGTTGACAAGAGAGCAGATACTGGCAGGATTGGAAAAAGCCGTGGTCAGTGGGAACAAGCCCGAGGCCATCAAGGAGGCGAACGCCGCTCTTAAGGAGGGCGTCAAGGCCTTGGACGCCATTGACCTTGGTCTGATCAAGGGAATGACGATCGTGGGCGACAAGTACGCGGCCCGCGAGCTGTACCTTCCCCAAGTTCTTCTCGCCGCCGACGCGATGTACGGAGCATTGGACGTGCTCCTGCCCCACATCCCCAAGGAGGATGCCAAGAAGCGCGTCAGCGTCGTCATCGGCGTGGTTGAGGGCGATGTGCACGACATCGGGAAGAACCTGGTCAAGACCATGATGACGGCGGCCGGAATGAGCTGCACGGACCTGGGGAGGGACGTGCCCATCGAGAACTTCGTCATCAACACCAAGGAGAAGGACGCGAATATCTTGGCCATGAGCACCCTCATGACCCCTACCATGGACGGCATGAAGCGCTGCGTGGACGGCCTCATCGAATCCGGCATGAGGATGAAGGTGAAGGTCATTATTGGCGGCGCCCCGACCTCCCAGGAGTTCGCTGACGACATCGGCGCGGACCTGCACGGAATCAGCGCGCAGGACGCGGTGAACAAGGTGAAGAAGGTGCTTTAAAATGATGACCCATATCGAGAGGGTGCTGGCGTCCCTGGGCGACAAGCCCGTGGACCGCCTGACCGCCTACCCGATCGCATGCGGCGTGCAGAGGCGCTACCTGAGCACCCCCACGACCTACGCGGAATGGTGCTCGGACCCGAGGAAGTACGCCGAGGCGTTCGTCGCCGGCCAGAAGGCCAATGACTTCGACTTCGCCATCGGACTGATGGACCTATCGGTGTGCGCTGGCGACTATGGCGCGGGAGTGCGCTTCGACGAGCAGAACACTCCGTTCGTCGTCGACCCGGTGGTAAAGAACCCGCAGGACTATGAGACCAAGTTCGCCAACATGCCCGACCCCAAGAAGGGAAGGAGCGGGGTCATCACCGAGGGCACCAAGATGTTCGTGGACAAGATCGGCAAGGAGGTCATCACCGCCGGATTCCTCGAGGGGCCGCTGCTGATCCTAACCCAGAGCGCCGGCGCGGAGAAGGTCTTCATGGACATGTACAACCACCGCTCCGCGGTGCACAAGGCC
>JALOTM010000150.1 GCA_025457905.1 Methanomassiliicoccales archaeon | reverse complement strand
ATGGAGCGCAGCAGCCAGTCCGTGTCCACCTGGGACATGGGCCAATCCTGCTCGCGATCGGCCTTCATATCGAAGGCGATGCCATCCAATGCGAGCAATGGCTCCAGGTAGGCGCGGAGCAGCGAGCTTGGAAGCATCTTCCTTCGCCAAACATGCGTGTGGCCATCGATTATCATGCTCTCATGGAATCGGATTCGTCGATAACTAACTTAGCGAAAACGATAGGCAGAAATACGCGAGGCTAGACTGTTTCCGTCAGGAGTCATAATATGGCCAAGGTCAAGGTCGCCAAGCTATCGGAGGTCCTGCCAGGCAAGATGATCGGACTGGATATCCAAGGAAAGAAATTACTGCTAGCCAATGTCGGCGGTAAGTTGTACGCCATGGATGGGTTGTGCACGCATATGGCAGGTCACTTGTGGGAGGGAGGGCTCATCGGGATGACGGTCAAATGCCCCAGGCATGGCGCGGAGTACGACCTGGCTACGGGAAAGAACACCAAGAAGCCTTGGCTGCCCTTTGCCAAGGCCTTCGACCTGAAGACCTACCCAGTCTCGATGGAGGGGGACGACGTCCTGGTTGATGTGTAGGTGAATCGCTTGAGGTCGGCTGGAGGTGCCTTCGCCCTCCATCTGGCAATGGGAAACCGATTACGCAATCCATTTCGGATCCGATCGTAGATTAAGATGCAATTCCCTCGAACACTCTGGAACAAGAGAAGCGCTCATACTTAGGCAGCCAATCCAGAATGGGGATGTTCGCCTTCGCCCACTCCTTCGCGTTCCTTATCATCCTCGCTCAACCCCCAATGGCAATTAAGGATTTGAGAGGTTGTGCGACCGCCCCTCACATTCCCTGAATTCCATCCATTAAGGAATCGTGCGTGTTAATAATGGTCTTAGGAGGGCGCATAGACCTCTGCAGCTGATAACAGGACCATTTCTAGCTAGAAGCGGAACAGAATTGCCTTGCATGTGCGATGTTCGAAAAGATGGAGAGTGGACCGGGCGAGATTTGAACTCGCGGCCTCTACCATGCCAAGATAGCGATCTTCCAGCTGATCTACCGGCCCGTGCGTCTCGCAAAAGGGATGGATGTAATTAAACCTTTCTAGGTGGCTGGCTCAAAGCACGTCCAGCCTCTGCTGGAACCTCGTCCTCTCGCCTGGCACGTTGGTGGGGTACTCCCCAGTGAGGCAGGCCATGCACAGCTCCGACTCAGGTATGCCCAGTGCCTCCACCAGGCCCTGTATGGAGGTGTATCCGACGCTGTCCGCGGTGATGAGCTTGGCGATCTCTGGCACGGTCCGGTTGGTGGCTGCGAACTGCTCCCGGGTCTTCATGTCGATCCCATAGTAGCAGGGGGCGCGGACCGGGGGGCAGCCTATGCGCACGTGGACCTCCTTGGCGCCCGCCCTGCGGGTCATCTGCACGATGCGCCTCATGGTGGTACCGCGCACGATGGAATCGTCCACCAATATCACCCGCTTGCCCTTGATGGTCGAGTGGATGGGGTTGAGCTTCAATGCCACGCCCTCGTCCCTGGCGTTCTGCTCGGGCATGATGAAGGTGCGCTCCACGTACCTGTTCTTCATGAACCCCTCCTCATAGGGGATGCCCGAGACCTCGGCGTATCCCATGGCGTGGGCCCTGCCCGAGTCCGGGACCGGGACGACCACGTCCGCGTCCACCGGCTGCTCCTTGGCCAGGATATGGCCCAGCCTCTTCCTGGCCTCGTACACCTCCACCCCATCGATGACCGAGTCCGGCCGGGCGAAGTAGACCCATTCGAACATGCAGTGGGCCCGGTTGGGCATGGCGGGGATGGAGTGCGACTGGTAGTTGGTGGGCGTGATCTCCACGATCTCCCCCGGCGCGATGTCCCTGACGAACTCGCCCTGGAGGACCTCGAACACACAGCTCTCGGAGGCAATGGCGTATCCGTCATGAAGGCGCCCCAGGCATAAGGGGCGGAAACCGTAGGGATCCCGCACGCCGAAGACACGGGAATTGACCTGGACGGTGAGCGCGTAGGCCCCGTCGATGAGCTTCATGGTGTTCTTGATGGCCCTGATGGGGTCAGGGTTCTGGGAGAGCTCGGTGGCCATGAGCCTGACCACTATCTCGGAGTCGGTGGTGGTGAGGAACGCCCATCCCTCCGATTGCAGCCTGGCCCGGAGCCTCTCGGCGTTCACTATGTCCCCGTTATGGGCCAAGGAGATGTCGCCATGCAGAGTGGTCACGGAGATGGGGGCGCAGTTCTCGGCGCAGGATGAGCCGGTGGTGGAATAGCGCACATGGCCTATGCCCGAGTTTCCCCGCAGGTTGGAAAGGGACCGGGGGTTGAGCACCTCGTGCACCAGCCCCATGCCCCTGACGGTCTTTATGCGTCCATCGAAGACTGAGATGCCGGCGCTCTCCTGACCGCGGTGCTGGATTACACGGAGCCCCTTGCGTAGATATGGGACACAGTCGGTGGTCAAGGTCATGCCCGCCACGCCGCAGAAATGCTTGGGCTTGTCGGACACGCCTATACCTCTAAGCTCAATGAGTCTTGGCCCAGTTATACGATCTCCACTTGGCGGTCTTACCGTATCCGCAGGAGGCGCAGGCGCTCTTCCTGATGTTGTAAGCGTGCTTTCCGCACCGGCGGCAAGGGACGTGTGTCTTCTTCTTGCCCATCTTACCCATGGCGGGTGTGCCCTTTCCCATTGAAACAACTCCTTAAGGTGAGATGTAGATGACATTGTCACCGCGGACAATGGTGACGCTGAGCTTCCTCTTGACCTCGTTGTTGACCAGCTCCTCGGCGTTCTTCAGCACGAGGTTCATGTGCGGGTCGTAGCCATCAAGCACTCCCCGGTACTCGCGGTTGCCCTTGAGCTCCACAATGACCTGGCTGTTGATGGCCTGGTTCAATACCATGAGAGGCTTCTGCATGCTCTAGATCACCGTTCTGCCCGATTATTGCCAGGGTATTAAAAGCTTTGCCACCTGCTGGTCTCTGGAGGCGCTTCGATGGCGCGCTGGCTGGATCGCTCCAAGTGGTCACAGGCCTTGGACCACGTCCTCGTCCTCCCTCATCCTCAGGAGGGCTACTCCCTTCCTAGCGAATCCGATGCCATACTCGTACCTGCGCACGGCGGGCTTGATGTCGTCCGGGGCGTAGTAGGCGTGCACCTCACTGCCGACCCAGGACCGCAACCAGTCGCCGAAGAGGATCTCGCCCCTTCCCTTCAGGCGCCAATAGGAGTCCAGGTCGTCCAGTCCGTTCCACCAAAGGACCCCGTCCTTGTAGCCCTTGAAACCGGAAAGGTCACCGCCAGTGAGGTCCCTGTAGGCGATCAGCGCCAATGGCATCCCGGCCGCCTCCTGGAGGGCATTGGTCTGACCAGTGCGGGCATTTAGCTCGACCATCTTCCAAATCCCGTCCCTCTGGTCCTTCTTGAACTCCACATAGCCGATGCCGTGGTATCCCAGCCCCTTCAGGTACCTGAGGCCCAGCCTCTCCACCTCTGGCTGATGCGCGCTCTCCACGAGTGAGCCCACCCCGAAGTTAGGGGGGCACTGCCTGATCTTGTGCCAGGTTATGGTCGGAGAGATGTAGCCATCCCTGCCGAAGTAGGCGCCCACGCTATAGAGGTCCTTGCTCGGGGGGACCATGATGGACTGCACCATCACCTCCAGACCGGTGGGGAAGACCCGGGACATGGTCTCCACCAGCTCCTTCTGGTCCTTGACGATGAACCCCTTGTTTCCGAAGCGCTTGGCCCAGAGATGCGAGGTCAAGGGCTTGATGAAGA
>JALOTM010000149.1 GCA_025457905.1 Methanomassiliicoccales archaeon | reverse complement strand
ATACAGCTTCGACGGCCTGGTGCCCGAAGGCCGATTCTACATGGAAGTGCTCAAAGGGGTCGATCCCGAGGCCTATCGGAGTCTTGAGCAGGCCCTGAGGTCCATGGAGGGAAGGCGGAAGGCCCGTCGGCCCGATCCCATGCACCGTTACGATGTGGCGGTGGTGGGGGGAGGCCCTGCGGGTATGTCCGCGGCGGTATACGCGGCCAGGAAGGGCCTAGATGTTCTGCTGCTCTCCCAGAGCCTGGGCGGGCAGGTCAATTACACCGCCCGGGTGGATAATTACCTGGGGGTTCCCGAGATCAGCGGGCCCGAGATGGTCGAGGCCTTCCGCGAACACGCCGAGTCTTACGAGATCGCGGAGGACCTGGGCGATCCGGTGGAGGCCGTGCTGCGCGACAAGGGGCTCTTCCAGCTAAGGACCAAGGGAGGGAAGGGGTACATGGCCAGCACCGTTGTCTATTGTGGCGGTAAGGAGTACAAGCGCCTGGGGGCGAAAGGGGAGGAGAGGCTGATGGGCAAGGGCGTGGCCTTCTGCGCCACCTGCGATGCCCCACTGTACCAAGGGAAAAGTGTGGCAGTGGTCGGAGGAGGCAACTCCGCCTTCACCGCCCTTCGCGACCTGCTCGCCTTCGCCTCCAGGATCTATCTGGTGCATCGCCGCCGCGACTTCAAGGCCGACCCACCGCTCGCGAAGGAGGTGCTGGGATCAGGAAAGGTCGTCGTGCTCACACCATTTGTCGTCCTGGAGTTCCAGGGGAAGGAGTCATTGGAGTTCATGGTCATCAAGGACGTCGAGACCGCCGAGACCATGCGTTTGGAGGTCGCCGGAGCGTTCCTGGAGATCGGGATGGAGGCCAAGGCCGAGCCGATCCGAGACCTGCTCAGGCTCAATCAGCATGGGGAGGTGCCGGTGCGCAAGGACATGTCCACCGAGGTGGAGGGCCTTTTCGCCGCCGGGGATGTCACGGACACCGAGGAGAAGCAGATATCCATAGCCGTCGGCCAGGGAGCGCAGGCGGCCTTATCCGCCCATCGGTATCTCATGGAGAGGGGACTGGCCAGCAAGGTCCCGGCCAAGGACCCATGGATTTGACTTTCGGGACCGTGCGGCCCAGGCCGCTCAGTCGTCCACTTCCATGGCCAGCCGGAAGAACAGCCTGTCCACGATCAAGACCATGGCCACCAGCGCCAGCAGGAACACGATGGATTCTATCGGTCCGCCTGACATCTGGGATGCTTCCAGGAGGCTCATGCCCCCACCTCTGCACCCGGGCCGAGGGAGGACCGGCGCGGGCGCTCTTGCTCGTCCCTGCGCGACCCCTCGATGCTCGCCCTCAGCCCTATCCGGCCCAGGGAGCGATGCTCGCCCCTGACGTACCATGATGGAAAGTCATCCGCCTTGCCTTGAGATATCCTTGAGAGCAGGTATGCCTCGGACATTGTCATCCTCGGACCTCCTATTCTGTGGTCACCGTATTTCTGAGGGGCGGGCATCCGTGGCCGGATGTGACCACCCTCAGTCGGCGATCGGATGTAGGCGGGCCAAAAGCATGGGCCTTGTGCCGCCCCTCGGCGGGAGCGGAGCTGGCTAGAATGGTTCACATGGTCCCGGGAGCAGTATCAGGCATCCTCAAGGCAGCACACATATTGGGCGAGCAGTCCCGCGGTGTTCCGCCATCTCCTCAAGGCCCCCATCTCGCCTAAGCCGGAGCCCACCGACATCTGGCGGCACTGCAACCGGTCGATAACCGCATCGTAATAGTTGACCAGCTCATAGACCAGCCAATCCCCCTTGGATATGGCCTCGAGGTCCCCGCGTCGAAGCGCCCTCTCCAGGTCGCGCAGGCGGGCCTCCACATGGAGATGATCGCCGCCCAACATCCTGGTGAACTCGCTGGCGGCGTGCACGTCCTCCATGGCCCTTCGGGTCCAGAGCCTGACCAGCTCGGAGAGGTCCGCCCGGACCGATGAGCACAGCCGGAGCGCCTCCTCGAAATCGTCCTGCCGCATAGGCATCCCATGGAACCTTCGCGCCTCTCCGATATGCCTCTTTCGGTAGCCTGTTCGGCAAAGGGGAAGGAGACCTATCGTGGCCGTATGAACGTCCCAAGGCGCAGCTCCTCGAACGCCTCGTCCAATTCCTGCTTGGTGTTCATGACGATGGGGCCGCCCCAGGCGATGGGCTCGTTCAGCGGGGCCCCATGTGCCATTAGGCATCGGCATCCTTCCTTGCCGGCCTCCAGCTCGACCATCCCCCCTGCTCCCATCACGGCCGTGCTCCTCGGCCCCACCCTGGTCCCACCGCCCCCGATGAGGCCCTCACCTTCGAATACATAGACGAAGGCACTGTGCCCGCCCGGAGCGGGAACGGCGATCCTGGCCCCGGCCTCGAGCTCGGCTTCGAAAAGGCCCACCTCCACCACCAGGTCCTTCACCGGGCCGCTCCGGTCGCCCAGCCTTCCAGCGATCACCCTTCCGATAGCCCCGGGCCCCAGACCTACGGACAGGATGTCCGCCGAGCGCACATCCCGGTACCTGGGGGGCATCATCTTCTTTGCCCTCGGGAGGTTGACCCATAGCTGAAAGCCATGCAGCCCCTCGGAGGTCACGCGGGGCATCTCCTGGTGCAGTATGCCGCTGCCGGCGGTCATCCACTGCACGTCCCCTGGGCCGATCGAGCCGCGGTTGCCCAGGCTGTCCTGGTGCTCCATGCGGCCGCTGAGCACGTAGGTCACCGTCTCGATGCCTCGGTGGGGGTGGAAGGGGAACCCGGCCTCATAGTCGCGCGGGTGCGATGAGCGGAAGTGGTCCAGCATCAGGAAGGGGTCCAGCTGCTCGGTCTCGCCGTGGCCGAAGGCCCTGCGCAGGCGGACCCCCGCTCCCTCGGTGACGGGCCTGCTCTCCAATACCTTGAGCACAGAGCGCGCGGTCATGAATGAACCACATCGCCGGTGGTATAAGCCCCTTGGCAATGGCCCTGGCGGTCTTCCTCTGGGTCACGTGAGCAGCAGAACCCCCAGGCCTACCGCCAAGGCGGTCAGGACCAAGGCCACGACCACAGTGATCACCAAGGCCAGAATGGCTATTAGCAGGGCCCTCCCCCAGGTGGTGTGGAACAGCACCTTGAACAGGCCGAGGAAGGCAAGAAAGGCCAGGACCGCCCCGAGGATGAGGGACAGCCCCTCCCCGATAAAGACGCTGGCAGCCCTCGAGGCCAAGTAGTAGACGCCATAGAACACCATCGAGCCGAGCAGCGTGCCGAGCATGGCGGCCCCCAGGGTGGCGCGTCCGTCGGTGACCACCCTGGCGGCTATGAACAGGGGGATGGATATCAGTGCCCAGACCACCACAAGTACCACTAGGACCAGCAGGATTGCCAGTAGATCCACCACATTCACCTCCTATCGTTGGACTGGGCACTCTCCGGTCATATGTGCCTTGCCTACCACCCCGATCAGGGGCAAGACCATGGCCATCCCGTTGCCCGGCTCGTCCAGCTTTGTGGCCTTGACGATGGCCTCCAAGACCTTCTGCCTGATGTCGGAGCTGACGGTGGTCAGGAGTATCTCCTTCTCTGGCTCCACCATCATGCCCAGGAAGGTCTTCCTCTCATGCACCCCGCAGCCCCGGCCCATGAAGATGGTCCCTCCTTCTGCGCCCGCAGATCTGGAGGCTGCCATGGCTTCGTCAGCCCAGCCCTTGCGCACTATGGTGATGATGAGCTCCATTCGCTTCTCCTCGCTCATGCTGTCTGCCTCCTCGCTCATGCTGTCTGCCTCCTCTTACGCCTCATGATTATGCCTAGCGACATGATGAATATTATCGGGGCGAGGGCGATCAGGGCGATAAGGCCGAAACCGCTCACGAGTGGGTCGCTCCCCGGTTGCACCGAGGCCACCCCGACCGCCATGGACATCAGGAAGGAGACGGCCATGGGCCCGGTGGCCACACCACCGGCGTCGAAAGCCACGGGTATGAAGTCACGGTCCGATAGATAGAGCAGGGCCAGGACCAGGACATACCCGGGGATGACGATGTAAAGGATGTTCACATCGTAGATGATCTTCGCAAAGCCCAGCGCCACCAGCGTGCCCACGCCGAGGGCCAGGGTGTACATGAGCAGACGATAGCCGATGGAACCGCTCGAGGACCTCTCCACCTGGTAGCAGAGGACCCTCACCGCTGGCTCGGCAAGGGTGGTGATGAAGCCCATGATAAATCCCAGAGGTATGAGCACCCATTTGTCGTCCAGGGCCCCGAAGTACTCCCCGATCTCCCTTCCCAGGGGGAGAAAGCCCTGGTAAACCCCCTGCAGGAAAAGCACCATGCCCAGCCCCGTTATGGCTATGCCCCATCCGAGGCGCACGAGCTGGTTCCTGGGGAACTTCAGATAGAGGAACTGGAAGATGAGGAAGAAGGCGATGAGGGGGGCGAGGGCCGAGGCCACGTCCACGATCACCTCCATGAAGGACACGGACCCATCGCTCAACCCGAAAGCACCCCCAGCAGCATTAGGGCATGGGAGGCCAGCATCAGCGAGCCTTCCATCACCTCGGACACCACTTCGGTGGCGCCGGCCTCCTTCAGCTTGTCGATGTGAGCGTCGTCGATGGTGCGCACCACCACCGGCAGTTCCGGCCGCAGTTCGCGCAC
>JALOTM010000148.1 GCA_025457905.1 Methanomassiliicoccales archaeon | reverse complement strand
GCGCTCATCGACTCTATGGAGTACAAGCTACTCAAGTCCCTGAATGGGAAGAGATGAGCGCAGCTTAATCTGCCGCGCGCGTCATTCCTGCCCGGGATAGGCATGGGGTACACGGTCAAGCTGATAAGCCAGGAGATGAAGGACGCGCTCGCCGCCAAGTACGCGGGGCGGGCGTTGCTCACCCATAAGTCCGAGATCTACGGCTGCTGCATCAAGCTGCTCACCGACCAGGAGGGGCTGATGGGCACCTGGAGGGACAACTTCTACTCCATGGGGGAGAACGTGCGCTCGCACGGCCGGCTGGTGGTGCTCGAGGACGAGGGCATGGCGCCCGGCCTGTTGTACGAGCCGGTGTCCAGCACGGCCTTCATGTTCAACGTCCATTACTACGGGGACATCAAGTCCGTGGCGCTGGCCATCGCCGGCGACATCCTGGAGGACTCGCACGGCATCCACTCGGTGCACGGGGCGGCCATCGACGTGGCCGGCAAGGGGATAGCGCTGGTGGCGCCCTCCAAGACCGGCAAGACCACCCATTCCTGGGGCCTGCTGCGGCATCCCGAGGCGCGCCTGGTGACCGACGACTGGTTCTTCGTGAGGCCTTCCAGCAAGAGGCATCTGGCCTTCGCCTCGGAGAAGAACTGCTACGTGGAGGGAGACATCGGGGAGGTGTGGAAGGAGTACCGGCCCCTGGTGGAGAAGGCGGTCTTCGACGGGCACGAGAGGGCGGTGCTCAACGTGCGCTGGATCGTCGGGACCACGGGCGTCGTGCCCATGACCTCTTTGCACCAGGTGCTGCTCATGAAGCGCGACCTTGAGGACGGCAGGGTCATCTACGACCTGGGGAAACGAGAGGCCTTGGACTACCTGGTGGCCAACGATTTCTGCAACCGGCATCAGCTGGTGCGGGACGAGCGCAAGCTCCGCCTGAGGACCGATTTCTTCCAAGAGCTGTTGGAGCGGACGGAGGTGCACATGGTGAACACCATCCTCTCGCCGGAGGAGACGCAGCGCGAGATCCAACGCGCCATCGGGCTGGAGGCATAAGTTTCATCCAGTGGCAGGGGAATCATTCGACGGGTGAGGGCGTGCGCATCCTAGTCACCATGATGGGGCGGAGCACCTGGGGGCTCTTCAATTCCGTCTGGGCCTCCATAAGGACCTACGATTTCCTTCCCGACCGGGTCCACATCCTCACCGCTGGTTGCGACCGGCACTCCGCCGACAAGGCCGCCGGCATGCTCAAGGTGCTGCTTACGGAGAGCGGCTCCAAGGGGGAGGTATTGGTGAGGGTCGTGCCAGAGGAGGACGTGGGGGGCATCGCCGAGCAGGTGAAGGCCATCACCTCCGAGGAGCGCAGGGGGGGCCACAGCATCGCCCTGGACGTGACCCCGGGCAAGAAGGCGGCGGTGCTGGGCTCGGTACTTTCAGGGATGAGCCGCAACGACTTCGACCGGATATTCTACCTTTACATCGAGGACCTCAGGAACGCCGACCGGCCGTTCATGGAGATCCCGCTCTCCGTCCAGCGCCCCCACGACATCCTGGCCGAGGTCCGCGACCGACGCGAGAGGGGGGAGGGGGCATGAGCGAGCTGGTGGCTCGCAAGGAGTGCATCATTACCGTTCTCAACGAGGCGGTGCTGCATGGCAGGACCAGCATGGTGGTGCACGCCCCCTTCCTGGACCTCGACCTGGTCGGCATCAACCTGGAGGGGAGGGGGATGGTCGACTTCGTGGTGAGCGAGGCTGCCTACGTCCGCGCCGCATCCGCGGTGCAGGGCAGGCTCGCCGACCCACTGGACCGCGAGGTGCCTGGTTTCGGTGATTTCCGTGAGGCCATGCACTCCTCCCTCCTCCTGCCGCCATCCAACATGGATGAGCTTATGAAGGAGATCCACGCCATGGAGGAGAAGCGCCGGCATCCCATGCGCTTCCCGCGCCAGCCGTGCCTGGCACCGGACACCAACCTGGCCTATAAGAGGTTGTTCTCGCGCCTGACCCTCTCGGGCGACACCTGCGGTGTGAAGGGATACGACCCGGGCCGAGTCCAGCTGCTGGTGGCCGACCTGGTGGGCATGGAGATATCGGAGCGGGTGCGGCGTAAGTACACGCCGCAGGAGCTGGGCCTTTTGAGAAGGGTCTTCCGCTTCCCCCAAGGTCTGGACTCCATGAGCAACTGCCTGCACAAGGACGGCCGGAGGGCCATGGGCGCCTTGGCGGAGCTCACGGCCATCCGTTCCAAGTACAGCGTTTGGGACGTTGCCGGGGGGACGTGGACCGAGGACAAGGAGGCCAGGGACGGGGAGATACTTCGTTCGCTGGGAAGGCATGCCAAGGAGGAGAGCATGGATGTGCTCTTCCTGAGCACCGATGACAAGGCCAGCGCGGCGGCGGAGGCCGCCCGAGTGCCCATCCTGATCCTGCGCTACCCCAACGAGGTCCCGGCCCGGGTCCCCTTCGACCCCTGGCTGGTGCCCGAGCTCATATACGACCTGGCCCTCACCTTCGGAGTGGTTTCGTTAAAAGGACTGGGCCTGAGGCTTATGGGCGATTGGGCAGGGAAGACCGCTGAGGACTTCAAGGCCGAGCGGGTGAGGCTGGTCATGGAACCGGGCTCGACCCTCACCAACGCCCTGGAGAAGGACCTCAGGATCCTGGAACGATTGAGGAAGGAGATCGAGCTGGCCGGGTTAAGGTGAGGCTTTTAATATTATCTAAAAAGATAGATGCTTATATCTAGAATGACCGCACAGTATTAATCGCCTAATGGCAGGAGGTCGATGGGAGAATTGAAAGGCGCGATGACGGCCGTGGTCACGGCTGCCTGTTCCTTGCTGCTGCTCATGGCTTTCCTGGCTGCGCCAGCCAGCGCGGCCTCGTCCAGCAAGGGGATGGAGCTTGTGGCCACGGAAAGGATGGGTCCGGTCTACATCCCTGTCGACCAGATCGATGGCGAGGTCCTGGAGCAACTGCTAGCTCAGCTGCCGGAGGAGGCGCTGGAGGTACTGGACGATGTGGAGACCATCTACGTGGACGGAATGGCCCATATCAATGCCAAGGTATGGGAGAAGAAGGGCGCATGGCAGATCAACCTTCACTTCCATTGGAACGGGGTCATTGCCTTGTGCGATGGCGAGGAGAACGTCATCGTCGGCTTCGATGCCAGGGTTCTGCAGGTCCTCCTGCACCTTGAGATAAGGTCGTTGGACGTCGAAGGGATCGACGCTCTCGCCAACGTCCATGTGAACGGGGCGATCCTCCTCGGCGACGGGGAGGAAGCCATATGCCTGGACCTAAAATTCCACCTGCTCCTGAGGTTCGAGGAGGGAGAGATGACCATGTTGAAGGTCTGGCTCTCAAACCTCGATATGCTGGAGCTGGAATAAACCTTTTACCTTCATTTTTCGTCTTCAGCCTTCGTACCGTACCAGCCCGGTGCGTGTCTGATGTTATGGAAAGGCGAGGAGCCCCCGTAAAACGTGTAAATGGTGGGGAAGTTGGAGAAGGTCCACGGGGACTCCCCGATTCTCTATAGGGCAAGGATTAGAAATACCTTTTGAAAACCTCCTCATTATCGGAAACGAGCAGGTGTATGGAGCATGCCAACTGGAATCACAATATGCCGTCTATAATGCTCGATTGTCGATACCTCTTCTCTACTCCAAGGATAGTTACTTAGCTTTCATGCCTGATTAGACCGAGGAGAAGGGGCAGATGGGCGACGTGATCATGGAGGCGGCCTTGCTAGGGCTCGTATCGACCTTCCCTCTGATATTGGGCGCCTGGATATCCTTGAGGTTCAAACCCTCCTCTAGGATCGTGGGGATAATCATGGGCTTCGGGGCAGGGGCCTTGATCTC
>JALOTM010000147.1 GCA_025457905.1 Methanomassiliicoccales archaeon | reverse complement strand
CCCACCTCCGCCAACCAGGAGGACTACAACTCCATGGGCTCGGTCGGGGCCCTCCGCCTCACGGACCTGGTCCGGAACACGGAGAGGATCGTGGCCATCGAGCTGCTCTGCGCCGCCCAGGCCCTGGAGTTCGCCAAGTTCGAGCCGGGGAGGGGCGTGCAGGCGGCCTACGCCCTGGTCCGCTCCACGGTCCCCCCCTTGGAGGAGGACCGTCCCCTGTCGCACGACATCGAGAAGATCAGGGAGATGATAGCCGACGGATCGCTGGTGAGGGCCGCGCAGAAGGCCAGCCGCTTCCGGCACGCCTGATCAGACGTCCACCTCGAACTCCGTGTCGTAGCCCACCTTGTCGTTGGAGAGCACCGGCCGGCACTCCAGGGCCAGCGACACCTTGGCCTTGCCCTGGGCCGAGGGCCGCACCTCCACCTCCACGGCGACGCGCTCCCCTCCCCTCAGCTTGGGGAGGGCGGCGAAGCCGCGCATCTCCATCTCCCCGCTCAGCTGCACCGACACCTCGCGGGCCATGGCCTTGGCCTCGTTGCCCAGGAGCAGCGTGGCCTTGGACCACTCCCCCTGGCGGAGCGGGGCGTCGAAACGCAGGCTGACCTCTATGTCCGGCAGGAAGTCCTCCGCCTCCCTCTCGGCCTGCGCCCTGGCCTGCTCCATGAGCTGCACGGCCGCAGCGTGGTCCTTCTCCTTGGCCCTCTCCGCCTCGCGGTAGAGGCGGACCACCTCGGGCATCTCCAGCCCGTTGCGCCGCGCGCCCTCTATGCGGGCCTCGACCCTCATGCGCGTGTCCACGTAGCGGCGCTGCTCCTCAACCTGCACGCCGATGGAGCGCTCCGCCTCCATGACGCAGTTGGCCGCGCCCCTCCACTTGCCCTCGGAGAGCATGCGCGAGGCCTTGGACAGCAGCTCGGTGGAGGCGGACACGTCGGCGCCGTTGCGCCTGGCCTCCTCGATGTTCTCATGGGCTGCCTCGATGCGGACGGCCAGCTTCTTGGCCATGACCTCGTTCATGGCGGTGACGGCCTCGCGCAGCTTGCGCGGATCGGGGGCCTCCTTGGTCCCGCGCAGCTGCGCCACGTCCTTCACCACCTTGGGGATGGAGTTCTTGTTGAGCTTGAGCTCCTCGGCCACCATGCACATGTTCTCCAGGTTCTTCATCCTCTCCGCCTGGATGGACTGGCCGGCCTCCTTCAGCGCTTGCCGGCCGCGGCGCAGGTGCAGGCTGGCCGCCTCGAAGTCCAGCTCCGCCATGCTCTTGCGCGCCGCTTCGGCCAGGGCCCGGGGCTGCGACGCCGCCTCCTCGTCCTCCAGCTGGGCCGCCTCCGCCTCCAGCGCCTTCAGCTCCGCCATGCGCCTCTGGAAGATGTCCTCCTTGGCCTTGAGCTCGCCCTCGCACTTGGCGGCCATGGCCTGGGCCTCGAAGAAGGCCCCCTGCGCGAAGCGGTCCCGGGCCTGGGTCAGGATGGCCTCCTCGCCCTGCGTGGCCAGCCCCTTGGACCTGGCCTTGCTGAGCTTGGCGCCGACCTCGTTGAGGGACTGCGCCGAGAGCTCCTTCTGGGCCTGCAGCCTCTCCAGCTCCCGCTCGAAGGTGGCCGCCTGGGCCATGGCCTCGCGGAAGCGGTTGCCCTCGATCCTGCGCTCCGCATCCTCCCTGATCCGAAGCGCCGCCTGAAGGTCGGCGCCCTCCAGCCCCTTCTGCCGGCAGGCGGACTCCGCGGCCCGCATGCGCTTGCGGACCAGCTCCGCGGACTCCAGGCCCGCCTGGTCCCCGGCCTTCTTGGCCAGCTCGTGGGCGATGCCGTGGCGCCCCATCTTGTGATAGTTCCTGGCCTGGCGCAGCAGCTCGGCGGCCGGCTCCACCTGGGCCCCGAAGCCCTTGGCGTCGTCGATGATGGCCTGCGCCCTCTCCATGGTGTCGGCGGCCTTCTCGCTCATGAGCAGCCCCTGGTCCAGCTCGCTCTTGGCCAGCTCCAGGGCGCGCAGGGCGTCGTACAGCCTGCGCTCGCGGATCAGGGACTCCGCCTTGGCCACGATCTGCTGGGGGCCGCTCACGTCGGTGCCCATGGCCTGGGCCCTCTGCAGCATCTCCTTGGCCTCCAGCAGCTGCTTCTCCACCCCCTTGGTGAGCACCGAGACCACGGTCTTCTCCACCTCGCGCACGGAGATCATGGCCTGGGCGTACTCCTTGCGCTCGATGAGCTTGTTGGCCTGGTCCAGGCGCTTCTGCGGCGCCGTCACCTCGTATCCCAGGCGCTTGGCCACGCTGATGAGGTCCTGGGCGGCCTGGGCCTTGCGCGGGGCGGCGAAGGGCGCCACCAGCCTCTCCGTCTCCACGAAGGTCTTGGCGATGGCCGGGAGCGCCTCCTCGTAGCGGCCGGCCTCGAACAGCCTCTTGGCCCTGGCCAGCATCTCCATCTGCGCCGAGGCGTCCAGGTGCTGGGCGTCGGCCTCCTTGAGAAGGGCGCTTATCTCCACGATGCGCTCGTAGATGCGGGCGTGCACCGTCGTGAGGCGCTCCAGTGTGCTGGAGGATTCCTTCATCAGCGAGTAGCCCTTGAGCAGGTCGCCGGCCGCCAGGGCGCGGGAGGCCTCCTCCGCCAGGCGTTCCGCGGGCAGCACCTCGATGCCGTTCTTGCGGGCGGCGCTTATCCCGCGGGAGATCTGCGCCAGCTGCCTGGTGACCTCATCCTTGACCATGGAGCGGGCGAACTGCAGCACCTCGGCCGCCACCCGCAGCGATTCTGAGATGTTGCCGTTGGAGCGATGCTCCTCGGCCCTGAGCAGCCGGTCGTTGAGGGTGGAGCTCTCGCTGCCCATGTCCTTGGTGATGGCGAGCAGGCTCCGCACCTCCTCCAGCCTCCGGTCCAGGGCGTTGCGGTGCATGGAGATGTTGACCGGCCCCTCGTAGGTGTCCAGGAGGTTGCGCGCCTCGGTGATCTTCCTCTCCGCGATCTGGTGCACCTTGGCGTCCACCTTGCGGATGCACAGGTCCAGGTCCTCGCGCACCTTCTCGTAGCGCCCGGCCTTGGTCCGGGAGACGATCTCCTCCAGCAGCGCCGACTCCTCGGAGATGTCCGCACCGACCTTGAGGGCGTTGGTGACGCGCATCTCCGCCCTCATGATGTCCTGCCCGATGTGCGCCTGGATGGCGCTGTGGATGATCTCCTGCGCCTCCTTGAGCTGCCTGATGGCATGGGCGAAATCCCGCTTCAGGGCCATATGCCGCGAGGCGTCCACCTTGTGCTTGGCCTCGGTGATGTTGAGCTTGAGGTCGATGGCCACGGTCATGAGGCCCCGCGTCCTGGTCAGCTCCGCCTCCATCTCGCGGTAGCCCTCCAGCAGGCGCTCCAGGATGGCCTCGGCCTCCTTGACGGTGATGGCGGCGGCGCGGAAGTCGCCCTGCGCCAGGGTGGTCCGTGCCCTGTCCAGCATGTCCATGACCCCGGCGATGTCCGCCCCGGTCTTGTTGGCGATGAGGAGGCGCCCGCGCAGCCGGGAGATCATCTCCACCAGCCGCTCCATCTCCATGGACCGTGTGAGGTCCTCGGCGGTCCGCCACGCCTCCATCCCTTCCGCGAGCTTCTCGGTGCGGGCCATCTCCCTTCCCTGGGATATGGCGGAGGACAGCCTTCCCACGTCCACGCCCGTGCCCTGCAGCACCTCCGCCCGTTCCTTGAGCCCGTCGAACCTGGCCAGCAGGCCCTTGGAGACGGCTGCCCGGGCCTCGCTCTCGGCTATGCCCAGGCTGCCGAAGGCATGCTCGAAGTCCCCCTTGTCCGCCGAGGCCTGCGCCTTGGCCAGGGTGTCGGTGGGCTTGGAGAAGTCGGCGCCCAGGAGCTTGGCCTGCTCGGCGGAGGCGGAGACGGACTCCCTGCG
>JALOTM010000146.1 GCA_025457905.1 Methanomassiliicoccales archaeon | reverse complement strand
CATATGCACCTCGGTGCGCTCCAGGAGCCTGCGGAAGAAGTCGGACCTGAGCCTCATCTTCCTCTCCCCCCTTACCAGCTGATGGGGGTTGCAGAAATCGTTCGCCTCCAGGTAGGCGAGCGCCTCCTCCGCCCCGATGTCCCTGACCACTCTCGCGTCCTCCCTGTCCCTCTTCAAAAGCAACACGTGATGCAAGGAGGTCATGGGCACGACCCCGGTGGCTCCCACGATCCACCTGACGTTCATTATCGCCCTCTCATCGCCATCGAAGGAGGCCTTATCGACCAGAGGCTGGAACTCCTTCCAGATGCCGCCGATGTCCCCCTCGACGTAGCAGTTCTTCTCCGAAGCGAAGGCGAGGTGCCTCTTCTCCGAGAGGCGGACAAAGAACCAGTCATCAGTTACCAGCCTTGCCTCGGGATGCCTCAACAATCCCCACGAATGCGTGGTCTTGCCGGTCTTGGATGGGGCGATCAGCGCGATGCCCTTCCCCGCCACGTCGATGGCCGCCCCGTGGACGGAGTAGATGCCGTGCGCATCCTCCAGTACGTCCCCGGCGATGGCCAGGGCGGCGCTCTTCACGAAGCCGTAGTAATGGATGTTGAACATGAAGGCGGTGCGCGACAGGGGGTCGTAAAGCACGCCCGGGGGCATCGAAGCATCGTCCAACACCACCAGGCGACCGTGCGAGCGCACGTTCTCGGCCATGGCGTAGAAGTTGTCCTCCCAGGTCCTCCGGACCAGGTCCTGGTCAGTGAGGAGCTTGATGCAGCATCCGTAGATCTCGGACTTGCGCATGAAGAGGATGCGGCCTGCGTACCTGGTTGCGAGCGCGTCCTTCTCCTCCGGGGATATCAGCTTCACCGAGTAGCTCATCGCCTCGACCCTCCCCTAGAACGTCGGCTCGACTACTTGCCCTTGCCGTTCAGGGACTTGAGCAGCTTGTACTCCATAGAGTCGATGAGCGCCATGAGGCTGGCCTCGATGATGTTCTCCGACACGCCAACCGTGGTCCAGGTCATCACCCCGTCCGTGGAGCGGATGAGCACTCGGACGGTGGCCCCGGTCGCCTCCTTGGCGTCGATGACCCTCACCTTGTAGTCGATGAGGCGGATGTGCTTGATCTGGGGGTAGAAGCGCTCCAGGGCCTTCCTGAGCGCCTTGTCCAGCGCGTTCACCGGGCCGTTGCCGTCGGAGGCGGTGTGCTCCACCACGCCGTTCGGGTCCACGACCTTCACGCTGGCTTCGGAGCGCATGGCGTCCCCGGACACGTCCACGAAGATTCGGAAACCCTCCAGCTTGAAGGGGGCGAAGTTCTCGCCGCGCAGGCGCCTCACCAGCAGCTCGAAGGAGGCTTCGGCGGCCTCGAACTGGTAGCCCTTGGACTCCATGTGCTTGAGCTTCTCCAGGATGGACCTTCCCTTGTCCTTCTCCTCGTCGATGCCCAGCTCCTTGGCCTTGGCCAGGATGTTCGAGGTCCCGGAGAGCTCGGAGACCAGGATGCGCCGGGCGTTGCCCACGCTCTCGGGCACGATGTGCTCGTAGGTTCGCGGGTCCTTGAGCACCGCGCTGACGTGCACGCCCCCCTTGTGCGCGAAGGCGCTCCTTCCGACGTAGGGGAGCCTCTGATCGGGCAGGATGTTGGCCACCTCGCCGACGAAGTTGGCCGTGGAGGCGAGGGCGCTCAGGTCTCCGACGCCGGTCCGCCTGCCCATCTTGAGCATGAGCGCCGGGATTATGGAGCAGAGGTTGGCGTTGCCGCACCTCTCCCCCAGCCCGTTTATGGTGCCCTGCACCATGCTGGCCCCGGCCTCCACCGCAGCCAGGGAGTTGGCCACTGCCAGCTCGGCGTCGTTGTGCGCGTGGATCCCCACTTGCGCCTTGAGCTTCCTGCGCACCTCCTTGACCGCCCTGGAGACCTCCGAGGGAAGGCTGCCTCCGTTGGTGTCGCAGAGCACCAGGTACTCCGCCCCCGCCCTCTCGGCGGTCCAGAGGGCCTCCAGGGCGTAGTCGTGGTTGGCCTTCCATCCGTCCAGGAAGTGCTCGGCGTCGAATATGACCCTCCTGCCCTTACCGGCCAGGAAGGAGACCGAGTCCTCGATGATGGCCAGGTTCTCCTCGAGGGAGACGCCCAGGGCGCGCTCCGCGTGCAGGTCCCAGGTCTTCCCGAAGATGCACACGTACTCCGTCTCGCATTCCACCAGGGCGCGCATGTTGCTGTCGTTGGGCGCGGCCAGACCCGACTTCCTGGTGCTCCCGAAAGGTACCAGCTTGGTGCCTTTCAGCTCCAGCTTGAGAGCGGCCTTGAAGAAGGCCTTGTCCTTGGGGTTGGAGGCCGGGAACCCTCCCTCCACGAAGTCGATGCCGAAGGAATCCAACCGCGTCAGCACGTCCAGCTTGTCCTCGGGGGAGAAGGACACCCCCTCGGTCTGCGCCCCATCGCGCAAGGTCGTATCGTACAGACTAACTCGATCGACCAATAAATAAATCCCTTCTTGACGATTTATTTGACATGGTCATTGCCTACCGTGGCAAGCTGTAGCAATGGGCACATATTTAAATCCTGTTTCCCGAGCCGTTGCGGCGCCGGGAGGCGCAGTCCTCCTTCATGAGGGCCACCAGGTCGCTCAGGATGGCGGAGGCGGTCTCCATCTTGCCCGCGCCCCTGCCCGCAACGGTGATATCACCGGCCAGATCGGTCATGAGCTGGAAGATGTTGAGCGTCCCCCCGATAGCCAGAGGATGACCCGTCGGCACCAGCCGGGGCGAGACCTCCAGCCGGCTCTCGGAGACCTCGGCGATGAGGCGGATGACCTTCTTCTCCTCCGCAGCCAGCTCCACCGCCTCCAGCGACACCCCCCTGATCCCGGTGCGCCTGACGTCGTCGAAGGTGACGTCCCGGCGGAATATGGCGTTGGCCAGGATGGCGGCCTTGGCCGCGGAGTCGATGCCGTCGATGTCGTAGGTGGGGTCGCGCTCCGCATAGCCCATCTCCTGCGCCTCCCTGAGCGCCTGGTCGAAGGGAAGCCCCTCGTCCCGCATGCGGTTGAGGATGAAGTTGCAGGTCCCGTTCTCGATGCCGCGTATCGAAAGGATGCGCTCCCCCATTAGCAGCTCCCGCGACATGTTGATAACCGGAGTCGCGCCCCCGACCGAGGCCTCGAACCTCAGCCTGGCTCCGCTCTTTTCCGCCGCTTTGGAGAGCTGGCGGAACCTCAAAGCCAAGGGCCCCTTGTTGGCCGTGACCACGTCCTTGCCCGCGGACAGCGCGGCCATCATGTTGCCGAACCCCGGCTCGGCGTCCTTGATGTTGGTGGGGGTGACCTCCACCATGACATCGTACTTGACGTCCTGAAGGACCTCGATCAGTCTTCGCCCTTCCAGGTCCGGGCCGACCTTGCCCAGCTTGGCCTTGCGGGCCGCCACCTCGCGAGGGTCCAGCCCTTTGGGCGAGAGGTCGTACGACTTGGAGTCGAAGACCCCCACCACGCGCATCTTCTCCTTGAAGGCGGACTGGATGGAGGGCGCCTTCCGGGACAGGGCCTCCGCCACCCCCTGCCCCACGGTACCGAAGCCCACGATGATGATGTCCATGCTCAGTCCCCCAGGCCGCTGATGAGCAGGAAGCCTGCCTGCATGGACCTCTGGCGGAGGAAGTCCTCCACCCGCCCCATGGCGCTCTTCTGCTTGACCTTGCCGAAGATCATGGCCGCCTTCTCTCCCGTGGAGGGCGAGACCGAGTAGCGGATGTCCACCGCGTCCAGGTCCTCCATGGACTCGATGCCGTCGGTGAGCTCCCTGAGCTCGGAGGGCGGGATGTCCCCCACGATGAGGTACTCGAACTCGAAGGTCTCGAACATGGAGGAGAGCCGGGCCACGTCCACGTCCCTCTCCTTCCAATCGGAG
>JALOTM010000145.1 GCA_025457905.1 Methanomassiliicoccales archaeon | reverse complement strand
CCGGCGATGCCCCCCAGGTAGGGGAGCGAGGCCACCCACATGATCTCCGTGGGGGCCAGACCGATGGCCTTGAGATAGGTGGGCAGCCACAGCGAGATGCCCCACCAGACCAGGTTCCCGGCGGCGTCCGCCGCGGCCAGGACGAACAGGCCCTTGATCTGCGAGGCGGCCCTGAGGTCGCGCATGGCCTTGCGCATCACCGCTCCCAAGGGCGCCTCGTGGCGATGGGGGCCCTTCCTGGTGCACTCGGGGCAGTCCCTGAGGTAGACGTATACGGGTATGAGCACCAGGGCGCACAGGAAGGCCACGGCGAAGAAGGCGTAGCGCCAGTCCGTGAGGATGATGACCGGTATGAGGAAGATGGGCACCAGCAGGTTGGACCACTCCATGGCGCTGAGGTGCAGGGAGTTTACCTTCGACCTCCGGCCCCGGGGGAACCAGGCCTGGGTGACCTTGCTGGCCGCAGGGTAGACGATGCCCTGCGCCACACCCAGCAGTATTCGAGCTATGATCAGGAAGGCGAAGATCAGCCCCACCAGCCCGGTGAGGAAGGTCAGCAGCGAGAACACCGCCACCGTGACCAGTAGGCTCTTCCTCGGGCCGAAGTGGTCCACCAGCGGGCTGAGGAAGATGTTGGAGAGGCCGTACCCGGCCAGGAAGATGCCCAGCAGCAATCCCCCGTACAGGCCCTCCTCGACCGTGTCCCAGCCGAAGTCCTGGCTGATGTAAGGAAGGGCCACGCTGACGTTGACGCGGGCGATATAAGCGGACAAGGTGACCAGGAAGACCACCACCGCCATCCCCCAGGCCGTCCTGGTGCCGTTGGCCGATACGTAGCCCTTCTCCATGTGGCGGGGAGGATTAGGATGGGCGGATATGTGCCTTTGCAGGAAGCCTGCAGGTAACGGGAAGCTATTCTCCCGCCCTGAGCGTCAGAGGATGCATGGAGGCCAGCGAGACCGCATCCGCCCCGGACCATCCGGGTGACGGGCTGTTCCCATACGAGCGCATCCGACCAGGCCAGGACCGCTTCCTGGAGGACGCGCGCAACTGCCTTGCCTCGCGCACGCACCTGCTGGCCCACGCCCCCACTGGCCTGGGGAAGACCGCCGTCTCACTGGCCGCGGGGATGGAGCGCGCCTCCGAGGAGGGCGGATGCCTGCTCTTCCTCACCTCCAAGCAGTCCCAGCACCATGCGGCGGTGGAGGCCCTGAGGCACATCCGACGGCGCAGGAGGGTGACCGCGGTGGACATGGTGGCCCGGGAGGACATGTGCCTGGCCATGAGGAAGGAGGGGATGCCCTGCCTGGAAGGGGGCCAGTGCTACTTCAGGAACCGCCTGGTCGAGGAAGCGGCGGCGCGCCTGCTCCAGTATCCCTTGCACGTGCAGGAGGCGAAGAGGCTGTGCCTCCGTCTGGGGACCTGCCCCTACCTTGCCTCCCAGAGGGCCCTGGGGTCCGCGGACTGCGCGGTGTGCGACTACAACCAGGCGTTCTCCATGGCGGGGGAGGGGGCGCTCCGCCGCACCGGCCGCCCCGTCGGGAGGACGGTCATGGTGGTGGACGAGGCCCACAACCTCCCCGCGAGGATCTCCGAGGGGCACTCCTTCGCGCTGGGGGAGAGGGAGCTTGCCTTGGCGATGGGCGAGCCCCGGATGCGAATGTTCCGGGACGACCTCGAGGCGGTTAGGCAGGTGCTGCTGGGCATGGCCTCCAAGGGAAATGGCCGGCAGGTCGAGGCCTGGGAGCTGGACGAGGCCCTGGAGGAGAGGTGCGGGACCGGCTGCGCCGGCCTGGCGGGGGAGATGCTGCGGGAGATGGGGGAGAGCGGATCGCGGCGCTGTTCCGAGGTGGTCGGGTTCCTGCGTAACTGGTCCTGCTTCGGAGCAGGGAGCGCCCGGTTCCTGGAAGGTCCCGGGCCGAGGCTGCGCACCTTGCTGCTGGACGTCTCGCTGGTGTCCGCACCGGTGCTGGAGGAGGTCCATGGCGCCCTGCTAATGAGCGGGACGCTCCACCCCCCGGAGATGTTCGCCGAGGTGCTGGGGCTGGAGGACCGGTGCGCCTGCCGCAGGTACGCGTCCCCCTTCCCGCCCGAGAACCGGGCCCTCCTGGCAGTTACGGGGGTCTCGTCGCGCTTCCAGAGCCGGGGAGAGGAGATGTACCAGAGCATCTCCCGGCGCATCGCACAGGTGGCCCAGGCCGCCCCGGGCAACATGGCCGTGTTCTTCCCCTCCTACGAGTTCATGTCCGCCGTCACCCGCCAGCTCCGCTCGCTCCCCATGCCCAAGCAGGTCATGGCCGACTCCCGGGAGCTGGGGAAGAACGAGCGCGACGCGATGGTCCAGGAGATGCGAAGGGAGGGAGAAAGGGCGCTCTTCGCCCCTATCGGGGGCTCTTTCGCCGAGGGCGTGGACTTCCGCGACAACCTGCTGTCCGCGGTGGTCGTGGTGGGCCTTCCCATCCCCCCGCCCTCGGAGGACCTGGAGAGGAGGATGAGGTGGCTCGGCGACCGTCATTCGCCAGCCAAGGCCAGGCTGTACGCGCAGATCTACCCCTCCATATCCAAGGTGCTGCAGGCCGCGGGACGGGCCATCCGGTCCGAGGGCGACCGGGCCGCCGTGGTCCTCCTGGACGACCGTTACCTGTTGCGCCCCGTTGCGGACGCCCTGCCGGAGGACTTCCGGCCGGTGCGGAGCCGCGGCCTCACCGCCGAATTGGAGGCGTTCTTCTCGCCAACCTGAAAAGATTATCTATGGCGAGGGGGTTCCTTGGCGCGTGGACGTGGTCAGGCGGGGCGCCGAGGCGGAGATCAGACGGGGGACCTGGAAGGGGCGCAAGGTCATGGTGAAGAGCCGCGTGGTCAAGGCCTACCGCCATGGTTCGCTGGACGAGTCCCTGCGAGCCTCCCGGACCCGGAACGAGGCCCGCCTCATGCAGGAGGCTAGGAGGCATGGGGTCCCGACTCCGATCATATACGACATCGACCTGGTCAAGGCCGAGCTGGTCATGGAGGAGATCGAGGGCGAGAGGGTCAAGGACGCCCTCATCGAAGCCGGGGAGGAGGAGGCCGAGGCCGTCTGCCGCGAGATAGGCAGGCTGGTGGCCCTTCTGCACCGAGCAGGGATCGCCCACGGCGACCTGACGACGTCCAACATGATCCTCCGCGAGGGCAGGATCTGGCTCATCGACTTCTCCCTGGGCGGGAGGAACGCCGAGCTGGAGGAGATGGGGGTGGACCTGCACCTCCTGAAGGAGGCCTTCCAGTCCGCCCATTCGGAGCGCTTCCGCCTCTTCGACGTGGTGTTGCGCTCGTATTCCGTCCACAACCCCAACGCCAAGCTCGTCCTGGCCAAGATAAAGGAGATAGAGGGGAGGGGCAGGTACACATGAGGCGCCTTCACCTGATAACCGGGAACCTGGGCAAGCTGCGCGAGTTCAAGGCCGCCCTGGAGCCGTCGGGCTACGAGGTCGTCCACCTGCCGGAGGAGGTCGAGGAGATACAGGCGGACACCTTGGAGGAGGTGGTGGCCGATTGCCTCCGCCAGCTGCACTCCCGCGGCCTCAAGGACTTCGTCCTCGATGACTCCGGGCTGTTCATCGACACTCTCAAGGGCTTTCCGGGGGTGTACTCCTCGTACGCGCTGCGCACCTTGGGATGCCAGGGCGTGCTCAGGCTACTTGAAGGAGCGCAGGACCGCCGGGCCCGTTTCGAGTGCTGCATAGGCTGCTCGCTGGAGGGGATGGGGGACATCATCCTCAAGGAGAGCTGCAAGGGGCGCATCGTCCATGCCATGCGCGGCGAGGGGGGCTTTGGCTTTGATCCCATCTTCGCGGCCGCGGGCGAGGGGAGGACCTTCGCCGAGATGCCCCTGGAGGAGAAGAACGTCATCTCCCACCGGGGAAAAGCCATTAAGTCC
>JALOTM010000144.1 GCA_025457905.1 Methanomassiliicoccales archaeon | reverse complement strand
GCGCTCCTGGCGCTCGGCCCTCTCCGCCCTCTCGGGGCGCTCCTGGCGCTCGCCTCTCTCCGACCTCTCCGCGCGCTCCTGCCTCTCCGCCCTCTCGGGGCGCTCCTGGCGCTCGCCTCTCTCCGGCCTCTCCTGGCGCTCGGGCTTCTCCGCCCTCTCGGGGCGGTCGGAGCGCTCCGCCTTCTCCGCGCGCTCCGCCTTCTCCGCCGCGTCCAGCTCCTTGACGCCGCGCTTGTCGCCGTTGCCGCCCTTGAAGAGCTGGTCGCCCTCCAGGCCGAACATCTCGATGAACTGCTCGGCGGGGATCTTGTTGCGGAGGCACTTCATGATCTGCTTCTGGGTGAGCTCCTCTACCTCATGGCCCCTGGGGGCGCGGGCGACGAAGTCCACCTCGGCCACCTGGAACAGCTCGCGCAGGATTAGCTCCCCGCCGCGGTCCCCGTCCACGAAGGCGGTGATGACCCTCTCCTTGGACAGCTCGCTGATGGTCTTGGGGATGTTGGTGCCCTCCACGGCGATGGCGTTCTTGATTCCGGACTTGAGCAGATTGAGGACGTCCGAGCGCCCCTCGACCACGATGATGGCATCGGAGTCGTTCACGTTGGGGCCGGCGGGCAGCCTCTCCTTGCCGAAGTAGATGACCTCCTCCACCTGCACGGACTGCCTGACGCTCTCCGTGAGGTCGATGCCCGAGGTCTTGGACTGCTTGATCAGGTCGGTGAGCAGTTCGCGGGCGCGCTCGATGATCTTGGTCCTCTTGACCACGCGTACGTCCTCGATGCCCTCCACGGCGATCTTGGCCTTGCAGGGTCCCACGCGGTCGATGGTCTCGAGCGCGGAGGCGAGGATGACGGTCTCCACCTGGTCGAGGGAGGAGGGGATGAGCACATCGCCCTCCGACTTCCCGCCCTTGGAGTGCACGTCGACCTCGATCCTGCCGATGCGCCCGCTCTTCTGCAGGTCGCGCAGGTCGAGCTCGTCCCCGAGCAGGCCTTCCGTCTGCCCAAAGATGGCCCCCACCACGTCAGGTTTCTCCACGATTCCGTCGGCGTTGAGCTTCGCTTTTATCAAGTACTTGGTTGTGCTGGGATCAATGTTCATTGGATCTCCTCTGTCGTCCTGGAAAAACAATTCGCGGCCGCTTAGCCCGAACTAACGGATTTGCCGGGGCAGCCCCCTAAGGGCTTTCGCGGTCTCTGTCGCACCAATCATTGACGTATCCTTCTGGAGGATGTGATGAGTGGGTGATAGTGATCATGATTACACACTATTCAGGCCTTGGCCCGAAGTGTTTTTCCTGTGAGCCCCTATTCACCAAAAGATGAATAAATACTTTTCTAGCTTGGATATTATCGTTGAGAAGAATCAAAGTGGATAGGGTCGGCCTGGCGCAGCCGAAGCATCATTATCCGATGAGATAATGGCCCCGGGCATGAGCGCTGAGAGGGCCTTGGCCATGGTCCGGATGGGACGACCTCTGGTGCTGGTGGCCGGGCTCCTTGCCTTCTTCGCCGGCGCCTGCATGGCCTGGTGGAGGGTGGTGGAGCTTCCTATGGGCACCCTCCTCGCCAGCCTCCTCATTATGGTCTCCGCCATCCTCATGGGGCATTACGCCAACGAGTACGCCGACTTCGACACTGATTCCATCACTCGCAGGACCCTCTTCTCCGGCGGCAGCGGGGTCCTGCCATCAGGGGTCGTGCCGAAGAAGTGGGCGCTTTACGCGGCCATCGGCCTCCTTCTCATTACTGTCATAGGGACGGCATCGGCTTACCTGACGGGCCTGATCGGCCTGCAGGTGGTGGCGCTTGCGGCCATCGGCCTGCCCTTGGGCTGGTGGTACTCCATGCCCCCCCTCCGGCTGGAGCGTACCTGGGCCGGGGAGCCGGACAACGCCCTGCTGGGATACATGATGCTGCTCATGGGATACGTGCCCTTCGCAGGCATGGACATCTTGGCCCTGGCCATAGGACCCCCGGTCTTCCTCATCATCCTGGTGAACCTACTGGGCGTGCACCACGCCGACCGGGAGGCGGACGCCATGGTGGGCAAGCGCACCCTGGCTGTGGCCCTAGGGGATAGGACCCCCCGGGTCTTCGCCCTGCTGGTCGTGCTCACCTACCTAACCATCATCCCGTTGGCCATGATCGCCCCGGGGGAGGTGGTCCTGGCCCTGGTTCTGACCATCCCTGCAGGGGCTTGGGCGGTGGCCGGCTTCATGAGGACCGGGGGACCCGAGTACGGTTCCTTGCTCATGGGCCTCTGGTTCCTGGCCATCGGGGCGGGGTTCCTGCTCGCCGTCTGAGATTCCGGTCGGGGCATGGGCATAATTCCATATTCCCTATTTACCATACAGTTGGATGCTACATCCAACTGAAGATGAGTGGAATGGACTTCCATGCTAGGGTCGAGACCGAGATAGCAGGGCCGGTCAAGGGCAGCGACGAGTCCTGCGCCTACTATCCATGCCATTTCCGTGGGCAGGACTGCACCTTCTGCTACTGCCCGCTGTACCCTTGCCTGGACAAGGATCTCGGGAGGATGGTCCGAGGGAGGGACGGGAGGCCGGTTTGGAGCTGTGCCGACTGTTTCTGGACGCACAGGGGCGACGTCGCAAAGGAGATGCATGCCATCCTAAAACGGGAGCCGAGGGCCTCCAAGGAGGAGGTGAAGCGCAGGCTCGAGGCCAGGTTCAGCAGGAAAGCCAGGTCGATAATGATCCTGGGGGCGACCTCGGGAGCGGGCAAGTCCATGATAACCATGGGCCTGTGCCGCATGCTCTCGGACATGGGCTACAGGGTCGCCCCCTTCAAGTCCCAGAACATGTCCCTGAACTCCTGCGTGACGCCTGGGGGCGAGGAGATCGCCCGGGCGCAGGAGCTTCAGGCTCGAGCGGCCCGGGCCGAGCCCACCGCGGCCATGAACCCCATCCTGCTCAAGCCCAAGGGGAACGCAGTATCGCAGGTGGTGGTGGAGGGCAGGCCCTACAGGGACATGGACGTAAGGCAGTACTACGGCGAATTCGCCAGGCAGGAGGGCCTGGGGATCATCCGGCGCAACCACCAGCTCCTGGCGCGTACCAACGACTTCGTGGTCATCGAGGGGGCGGGCAGCCCGGCGGAGATAAACCTGGGGGAGATGGAGATCGCCAACATGCCCACCGCCGACATCGCCGACGCCGATTGCCTGCTGGTGGTGAACATCGAGTGGGGAGGGGCCTTCGCCTACATCTTCGGCACCATGCTCCTCATGAAGGAGGAGGAGAGGAGGAGGTTCAAGGGGGTCATCATTAACAACATGCATGGCGGCGCCGAGAGCCTGAGCTCCGGCATGGAGCGCGTGGAGCGCGAGCTGAGCATCGAGGTGCTGGGGGTGCTGCCGCATCTGGACCTCGTCCTTCCCTCGGAGGACTCCATGTTCCTGGGCGGCGAGGTGCCCGCCCACGGCCGGCGGAGGGTGGGCGTCATCAGGCTGCCGCGCATATCCAACTTCACCGACTTCGATGCCCTTGCCCTGGAGGACGGCATCGCCGTGCAGTACGTCGAGCACCCCGAGGACCTGGAGGGTGTGAGCGCCATCATCCTCCCCGGGACGAAGAACACCGTTGCGGACATGATCTGGATGCGGGAGAGGGGATTGGCGGAGAGGGTCGCCTCGCTGAGGGGCAAGGTCCCGATATTGGGGGTCTGCGGCGGATACCAGATGCTTGGCGGCAGGATCGTGGACGCGGAGGGGATTGAGGGGGGCGAGGACCGAGAGATAGAGGGGCTGGGCCTGCTGGACGCGGACACGGTCTTCGATTCCAGGGACAAGAGGACGGTGCAGGTGGAAGGCCATCTGCTCCTGGGGGATGGAGGAGGGGTGAGGGGCTACGAGATCCACATGGGCAGGACGGAATCCAGGGAGAGGCCTTTGTTCCGCATCACCTCCGAGGGCGGGC
>JALOTM010000143.1 GCA_025457905.1 Methanomassiliicoccales archaeon | reverse complement strand
GGAACCAGGCGACAACCTTCGTGGCCTAGCACCTCTCACTTCCTCGCATATGAGCATGAATGAGGCAGAAGTTCCGGCCTGCATCCAGTGATCAGGTCCTTCCTGAAATCGAAGAGCACCCTGACCTCCTCCCCTTGGCTGAGCGTCAATTTGGAGCTGTCATCCACCCGGCCCACGATGGCGCCATCCACGCCCTCCGCGGCGAAGGCCTGCAGCACCTTGGCCGAGCATTTCGGATCGGCCGTGAGGACGAACCCACAGCCCTGGTAGGATTTCAACCATTGCGGGAAGTTGGCTCCTTTCGGGCGAGGAACCTTGTCCAGGTCCACCGTGCCGCCCTTGCCGCTGGTCTCCAGGAGCATGCCCAAGGTGCCCACTGAGCCGGGGTTGCTCATGTCCTTCCCGGAATGCACCAGGTGCCTCCTCCCAACATGGTTCATGAGGAGCATCTGCCGGCGAACCGTATCCGCGTCCTTCCGGCTGGTGGTGTCCCATGCGTAATTGAGCTTCTCAGGATAGTAGCCGTCAGTGTCCATTACGAAGATAATGTCGTCCCCGACCTCAGCTGTGTGACTGTAGATGACCGCGTCCTTCTGCGCCGTGCCCAGGATGGCCACGTCCACGGCATTGTAATCGCAATCGGGATGGGTGTGCCCACCGACCACCGGGACGCCGAACTTGGTGCTGGCGCTCTCCATGCCCTTCATGACCTGGCCGCAGACCTTCTCGTCCTTCATGGAGATGATGTCCACCAAGGCCAAAGGCACGCCCCCCATGGCGGAGATGTCGTTGATGTTGACCAGTATGGCGTAATATCCAGCGAACCAGGGGTTGGCCTTCATTAGGCTCTCCATGATGCCGTCCGCGGCGAGCAGCAGCACGGAGTCCCCGTGCTCAATCACCGCAGCGTCCTCGCCATATGCTGCCAGGACCTTCCCCTCCGATGTCCTAGGGAAGAAGCTCAGTACCTCAGAGATGGTCCTCTTCCTGGTGATCCCGGGGTAGGACCTTAGCTCCTCTACCAGGGCCTCGAGGCTCATGGCCGAGTGTAAGGGCTTGGTCAATAAATAGGTTGTTTGGGAATCGTCAGAAGTTCAGCCTGGTCTGCTTTGTCTCCTTGACGAGGTAGCTGATGTTGTAGAGGTCTGCCAAGAGCCGGATTATCAGCTCGGAGCAATCCTTCTCCAATTCCACCCCCTCGATAACATAGGCCTTCAAAGAATCAGGGACCTTGAACCCCGACCGGATCAAGGCCTGCTTCGCCTCCTGTCTCTCCTCCTTCGAGGCTTCGTGACCGGGGGACGTCCTTATGCCTGCCTTGGACATCTCGTCCGAGAAGACGGCCCTATGGAACAGGCGGTTGAGGGCGAAGAGTATCAGCTTGTCCGTTTTCTCCCCCTCACCGTACAATTGCCTCGTCTTCTCTCCGATCACCTCATACACGTTCTGCTCCCTAACCTTAGAGGCGACATAAATCTTGGCCGGGGGGATCTCCTTCTCCTTAAGAACGTTAAGGTCGGTCATCGCCCGGAGATACCCGGTCAGAATCAATCGATGGAGTTCGTACCCCCTCTCATCGAGCTCACGGGAGATGGCGCTTATCGATTTCCCATCCTCCCTTAATATTTCAAGGATTATCAAGCGAAGATCGCGCTCTGGATGGAACATCTGCTCACAGATATGGTAACAGATATGGTAAATAATAAAGCTTTGTCAGGTATTAACGGTTATTAAATGCATGAGCAGGTTGTTTCCCAAAAAGTAGTTTATTGATGATGTATAATCCCTTCGTTTGCCTGCAATTGGACTGACAAGGGATGGGGATAACATACGATTAACCCTTCTCAATTTCAGGCTCCGAATTTGGTAAGGTGTAACTATGAAGTTGACGGAGTCATCGGCGGACGCCCGGACGAGCGAGCCGGGGATGATATGGTCCGACGAAAAGGAGTCGACAGAACTATCGCTCTTCGTCAGGACCTCGGACGAGGAGATCAAGAAATGGGATAGGAACCGGATCTATGAGGCACTCATCCGTGAGACCACAATCAGCGAAGATGCTGCTTCTATCGTCGCGAGAGAGGTGGAGAAGCTAATAGCCTCACTTGAGCTAGATTTCGTCACTGCCCCCCTCATCCGCGAACTTACGAACGCCAAGCTCGTCGAGTACGGGCTGGCGAAGATCCGCCGGCAGCACACGCGCCTTGGCGTCCCGCGGTACGACGCACGGCAGATCATCATGAGCCCCAATAAGGAGAACGCCAACGTCCCGCACGGGCCCGAGGCAACCAACCTCACGCTCTCCGAGAGGATCAAGAAAGAGTTCGCGCTGCTCGAGGTGTTCGGTCAGGAACTCGCTGATGCGCACATGCGCGGCGACATACACCTTCATGACCTCGGCATGATCGACCGACCGTACTGCTCCGGGCAATCCATCGAGTACGTAAAGAAATTCGGGCTCAACCTTCCTAATGCGATAAGTATCGCTAAACCCGCCAAGCATCCCGAGGTGCTCATCGAGCAGATCATCAAGTTCTCGGCCGCTCTGCAGGGGCATTTCGCCGGCGCCATCGGATGGGATGCCGTCAACCTGTTCCTGGCCCCTTACCTGGTGAACGTGGATGACGACCGTATGAAGCAGCTCGCGCAGATACTCATCTTCGAGTTCGCGCAGCAGGCCGTGGCCCGCGGTGGGCAGTCCATATTCAGCGACCTCAACCTCTATTGGGAGGTGCCGGACCACTTCGTGGGCGTCCCGGCAATAGGCCCCAAGGGGCAGTTCACGGGCGCCAACTATGAGGACTACGAGGAAGAGGCGCAGAGGTTCGTTTCCGCGCTCTTCGACGTGTACATGGAGGGGGATGCCATGGGGAGGCCTTTCTTCTTCCCCAAGCCCAACGTGCACATGACGGAGAAGTTCTTCAAGACCGAGGGGCACGACGAGTTCATGCACAAGATCTGCTCCGTGGCCTCTGAGAAGGGCAACACATACTTCGTCTTCGACCGCGGTAACACCGCCAAGATCTCCGAGTGCTGCCGGCTGACCTTCAAGCTGGACCAGACTGACCTGGACGATGCCAAGACCCCCTGGAAGATGCGCTACTCGGCCATGCAGAACGTGACCTTGAACCTGCCGAGGATAGCCTACGAGGCCCACCAGGACGACACCCGCCTCATCGACATCCTCAAGGAGAGGCTGGATATCATCGCGCACGCCCACCTGCAGAAGAAGGAGTTCATCTCCAAGCTGCTGGCCATGGGCAAGCAAGGCCCGCTGGCTTTGCTCACCATGGAACTGGACGGCGAGCCGTACTATCGCCTGCACAAGGCCTCGTTCCTCATCGGAATGGTGGGCCTGAACGAGATGGTGCAGTACCATACAGGCAAGCAGATGCACGAATCCAAGGAGGCCACGAAGTTCGGCCTCAAGGTGATCGCGGAGATGAAGAAGGAGGCCGAGTTCCTGGGTGAGCAGTACGGCATACGCATGCCCCTAGAGCAGACCCCGGCCGAGTCCACGGCCTACCGCTTCGCCAAGTTGGACACGAAGTACTATCCGCTGCAGGCACCGACCGTCATCCGCGGCAACCGCAACTCGGGGGAGATATACTACACCAACTCCACCTACCTCAACGTGGGCGCCCCGATAAGCGCCATCGAGCGCACCAAGATGGAGGGGGTCTTCCATCCCCTCATCGACGCGGGAGCGCTGACGCACGTGTGGCTGGGAGAGCACAAGCCGGCCCCGAGGAACCAGATTTGATGTCCGGCTCCTCGAAAGCCGTCCAAACCCTTTCCCTTTCCATGTTCTCCTTTTCCTCCTCTTTCATCCCGCACCGACGGACTCTCCTTCCATGCCGAAGCCGGATGGCGAAGCTATTTATCGAGGCGGGTGGATGAGAAGCAGTAGCATGGAGGGGTGGTAAGCCTGACCAGGGTGCGCGTGGGCAAGCACATCCTACTCAACCTCAGCCGAAGGTCCCTCTGCGACAACTGCGTCGCCGACGTCTGCGCCAAGGACACCTCGGGAAGGGTCCTGGAATGCGAGGACTATCGCCCCCCCTTCATGGTGCTGCGCCGATGCACCTATTGCGGCGAGTTCTTCGAGGTCCACCAGAACATCTGCGCCTTGAACCAGGAACTGTGCCCCCAATGCAACATACTCATGAGCAATTGCTAGAGGTCTCTCAGGCTCACCCGTCCTGGCCTGCCGCCTTCCGATTCATCTCGTTGAAAAGCTCCCGGAGCTCTCCCTCCTCGACCAGCGGGGCGGAGATGCGGTCGAGCAGCTTCTGGGACATCTGACCGGTGGTGGCCAGCTGCTCCCCGGCGATGAGCACGTCCTGGTAGACCATCTCGGCCATGGGAGGGTCCCTATCGAGCATCAATGCATGAGGGCGGAGCACCGCCCCGGTGAACTGAAGGCCCATCTTCAGGCACAGCTCCTTCACGATCCGGACCAGGATGTCCAGGTTCTCTGTCTCCCACCATGCGCCGGTGGCGACAAGGGCGGCCTTCCTCAGCCTCACCCCCTCCCGCAGGCGGGCCTTGGTCCGGCCCCAATCGGTGCTGAGCATCGGCTCGGCCAGGGGGCATAGCCGATTGATGAGGTTCTGCATGTCCCCTGGCAGCGGGATATAGACCGGGGTCGCCAGGACCAGGATGTCGCTCTCGCGCAGAAGGGGGTACAGTGACTGCATGCCATCCTGTATATGGCATCTTCCAGGGTCCCGGTACCAGCAGGA
>JALOTM010000142.1 GCA_025457905.1 Methanomassiliicoccales archaeon | reverse complement strand
CTTCTCGTCCCCGCCCATGGCCGGGATGCCCGCCTCGATCTGGGGCACCCCGATCTCGTCCAGCATGCGCGCGATGCGCACCTTCTCCAGGTTGGCGAAGACGATGCCCGCCGCCTGCTCCCCGTCCCTCAGGGTGGTGTCGCAGATGACCAGCGGGCTGCGGCTCAGCTTGGCGAGTACCTTGCTTCTGTCCCTCATCTTCCGATGTCTCCTTGC
Source organism: Methanomassiliicoccales archaeon (assembly GCA_025457905.1). Classification (GTDB taxonomy): domain Archaea; phylum Thermoplasmatota; class Thermoplasmata; order Methanomassiliicoccales; family UBA472; genus JAJRAN01. Next base: position 3,750 of record JALOTM010000142.1, on the reverse strand, counting down.
GGCTCGAACGTCCAGGCTCGCCCAGGCGTAGTCGGGCGACGGTGGCGCACGCTCGGCGCCATATATTGCTGAGGCGACCCGTGCTAGACAACGGCGCCTCCCTCGCGTCGGCGAGGAGACACCTTTCCAGACCGTCCCCGGAGGTTCGATGCCCTTTCTGGAAAGGCATGAGGACGATGCTACTAAAGTATTTCGGGAATGGGCGCCTCCTTTCGGTGTTTTTGTACATGACAATTCGTTCTATCTGCCAGTATGATAATCATAATAACATTATGAACCGATTGAATGTTCAGAAAACACGATTCTAATTAGACATATGAACAGGAAGCTCAGGCGCCCCCCATGCGATAGCGCAGCAGCGCCGCCATGCCGCCCAGGGCCTCGAGCTTCCGCCCGGCCTCGTGGTGCTCGCTGATGACCATGACCCTCCCGCGGCCGTTCTCCACGGCCTTCATCAGCGGCTCCACGTCCCTCTCCCTCAGGACCGGGTCCAGCACCAGCAGGGTGTCCACCGCGCCGGCGCGGACGGCCTGCTCCACCTCGGCGGGGCCGTAGGTGACCAGGCCCTCCTTGGCGATCTCCTCCAGGACCTTCTCCACCAGGTTGGTCTCCTCGGCCACCCTGGAGCCCTCCAGGATCTCCGCGCCCATGCCCTTCTTCATGAGCTCGTGCACCCCGGCCATGCCCGCCTGCCCGGTATGGTAGATGAAGACCCTCTTGAAGGCCTCGGGCGCCCTCTGCCTGCCCATGGCCACCAGGGTCTCCTTGGCGAAGCCGGGGCCGAGCACCACCAGGGGCACGCCCTCGGTCACCAGCTGCTTGACCTTGTCGATGATCTCCAGGTAGTAGTCGTCGTCCGTCCTCTGCTCGTACATCTTGCCGCCCGAGGGGCCGTAGATGGTGGCCAGGTTCTGCATTCCGTACTGGCGCATGACGGCGATGGTGGCCTCGTCGTTCTCCAGCGCCACGAAGACGATGGACGGGCGCTTCGAGTCCTCCAGGGCGCGCTTGATGCGCTCCAGCGTGGAGTCCTTCCAGCTGAGCTTGACGACGGACAGGGAGTCGCCCTCCTCCACGTTCAGGGTGTGGTGCGCGCCCAGGTCCTGCGGCCCTTGCTCGATGACTCCGGTGATCCTGAGCCGGTTGTCGAACTCGTGGAACTCCACCCTCTCCACCCGGATGCCCAGGAACACCCGCCTCTTCTCCCCCCGCTCCGCGCGCACCTTGTCCGACTTCTGCTCCTCGCGCCTGTAGGTCACGGCCAGCACCAGGTCCCCCTGGTCGATGATGTTGTACAGGTGCCACAGGTCGTCCATGTTGTCGACCTGGAACTTGATCTCGCCGGTCTTCCGGTCCTGGTGCAGGAGGCGCATCGAGGCCCAGATGCCCGGATGTGATTATTGTTGTTCCTATGATCGGGTATCAATAGGGGGTGACCTTGGTTATGCCCAGGACGATCCTGCATCCTGGACAGGAATACATCCAGGTCTTTTCGCCTATGAACCCCTCGATCTTCTCCTTCCTGATATTCTCGCCGCTTATCTCACACTTACAGTTCGGGCAGAGCGCGCTCATGACATTCCCAGGACCGGATCCCCTTCCAAGGAGATAACCTCCTCCCAGTCAGGCCCGCCATTCTGCCTCGCGTGGAGGATTATCCCTATCGAGAACGGCAATCCACGTCCTACCCCTATATACGACGACAGGCCCAACACCAGGGGAAGGGAAGTTAGCCGTGACCCCCTTGGACATGATGTTGGCGGTCCTCCTGCCGGTGGCCGCCTGCTGCTCGGTCCTGGCGCTCTACGCCTGGAAGAACCGGGAGCAGCCCGGCGCATCGGCCTTCATAGCCCTCATGCTGGCCGCCGCCTGCCTGTGCATCACCAACATCGGCGAGGTGATGGCCCCCACGCTCGAGGGGAAGATGCTCTTCAACGACCTTTCCTACTTCCCCCTGGCCGTCATGCCCGTGACGTTCCTGGCACTGGCCCTGCAGTACACCGGCCGGGGGCATGTGCTCACCCGGCGCAACCTCCTGCTCCTCTGCCTGGTGCCCATGGCCACCATCGCCCTGGTCTGGACCAACGGGCTGCATCACCTCTACTACACCTCCGTCACCGTGGCCACCATGGGCGACGTCACCTACCTGGTGAGGGCCTACGGGCCGGCCATGGTGGCTTGGATGGCCTTCGCCTACGGCCTGCTGCTGGTCGGCAGCCTTCTGCTGGTGGGGCTGTACTTCAACACCCCCCGGCAGCAGCGGGGGCAGATCAGCCTGGTGGCCCTGGGCGCGGTGGTGGGATGGGCCGGGAACATCGTGTACATGACCATCAACCCCTACCCCTTCCTGGACACCACCGCCGTGGCCATCTTCACCGCTGGCGTGCTGGTCTTCCTGGGCATGTACCGCTACCGCCTCTTCGACATCACGCCGATAGCCCGCATGGTGGTCTTCGACCGCATGAAGCACGGCGTCATCGTCACCGACCGCAAGGGAAGGGTGGTGGACGTCAACCGTTCCGCCCTGACCCTGCTCCGCTCCGACGCCTCCGAGGTCATCGACCTGCCGCTGACGGAGGCCTTCGCCCGCCGGCCGGAGCTGCTGGAGGCCATCGCCCGCAACCGCACCGTGTCGGAGATCGACCTGCGCTGGGGGGACGCCTCGCTCATAGTGGAGATGCGCATCTGCCCCATCTCCCAGTTCAGCAACACCCAGGAGGGCAGCGTGATCGTGCTCGAGGACGTCACCGAGCAGCGCCACGCGGAGTACGAGCTGCGCCTGGCCCAGGAGAAGGTGGACATGCTCAACGGCATCACCACCCACGACCTGATGAACCGGGCCATGGTGATCCGGGGCTACACCTCGCTGCTCGACGAGATGGTCACCGACCCCAAGGGCAGGGACCACCTGGGCAAGATAGTGCAGGCCACGGAGTCCATGCAGCGCATCGTGCGCTTCTCCAAGGACTACCAGGCCGGGAAGGTCTCGGCCACCTCCTGGCGCTCCCCCTACCCCATGTTCTACCAGGTCTCCGGGCAGCTGGAGGCGAGCATGATGGAGCTGGACCCCTCGCTGCAGGGGGTGGAGATATTCACCGACGCCATGCTGGAGAAGGTCTTCTACAACCTCGTGGAGAACTCCCTCAGGCACGGGGGGAAGGTGACCCGCATCCGCGTCTCGGCGCAGCGCAACGACGGCCACCTGAGCATCGTGGTGGAGGACGACGGCGTGGGCATCGAGGACCATGACAAGGAGACCATCTTCTCCCAGGGCTACGGCCGGAACACCGGCTACGGGCTGTTCTACTCGCGCGAGCTGGCATCGGTGATGGGCTTCAGCATCGAGGAGAACGGCGTCTTCGGGAGGGGGGCGAGGTTCGAGATCCGCATCCCGGAGGAGAAGTTCCGCTTCAGGGAAGGGGCGGAGGGCGCGGCCGCGGGATGAAAAAGAGCGGGAGGTCGCCCTCCCGAAGTTAGGCTTTCCTAGCCGTGTCCGGCCTGGATCAGCGAGAGCGTGGTCTTGTGGTCGAAGACCGGGAACACGCGGCCGGTGCAGAAGGCCAGCGGCGCGGCGATCTCTGGCTCCATCATGAATTTCAGGAGCACGTCCATGCTGGGCGTGTCGAAGAGCACGTACACAGTGTGCATGGCATGGTCGTCGTAGCTGCCGAGGAACTTGATCCCGTACTTGGCGGCTATCGGCTCCACCTTCTGGTACCAGTTCACGGTCAAGGCACGATACTTGGGCTC
>JALOTM010000141.1 GCA_025457905.1 Methanomassiliicoccales archaeon | reverse complement strand
CCGATCCATGTTCATGAACATGTCCGCCCCTATCGGCGACAGCTTCCTGATGGGCATTATCTCCAAGGAGGACAGAGGGCTGGCCAGCGCCATCAACAACATCGTTTGGCGGTTGCCCAACAGCGTCACCACTGTATTCGGCGGCATGTTGCTGGCGGCCGGCCTCTATGACCTCCCTTTCTTCATCACCACGGTGTGCTACGTCACCGCCATCGTCCTGTTCTACCATCTCTTCAAGGATATCAGACCTAGAGAATAGGGATGATGACCATGGATAGGAGCGAGATCTGGCATCAAGGCCAGTCGAACCTGACCAACCCCTGGGCAGCAAGCAGGAGCAGCACCAGGGTCACGAGCAGCATGGTCCACACGGTAAGGGCCATAAGCGCAGTGCGCTTGGCCTTCTTCCCTTCCCACCATGACCTTGGCCAGATGCCCTCTGCGACGAAGACCGCAGTCCCTGCCAGATTAATGCCGATGAGGTTTATGAGAAGGAGAAGGAAGGACTGCCATGCTAGCTCGTACTCTCCCGCTCCCGCCAGCAGCCCAGTGACCACCAACGGGGGCAGGAGCGCCACCGCCACCGTGACGCCCACCAGGGCTACCCCGGTACCCAGGCTCACGAAGATGGCCGCCGCAGCACCAGCTGACAGGGCCACGGCCACATCACCCAAGCTGACCTTGGTGCGCGAAGCGATCTCCGGCAGAGCTGGATCGATATCCAATAGAACGCCCAGAGCGAATGACAAGGCCAAGGCCAGGAACACCCCCGTGGCCAGTACCTTAAGGGCCTTGGCGGCCATGGTCCCGTTGGCCAGCGTTGTGGCCAATGACAGGGCCATGTTGGGGGCCAGGAGGGGCGCGATCACCATAGCCCCTATGATCACGGCCACGTTATTCTGGATCAGACCCACCGCCGACACTCCCACCGAATGAGCCACAAGCGCCAGATAGGTGAGATTGAGCTTGACCGAATCGCTGAGGTCGCTTTGGAGCTCGTCGACGCTGATACGGGACCTGGTCTTGCCCTTCTTCCTTCCTTGCGTTCCAACCTCCGCAGGTTTCTCCTCTGAGACTGCTGGAGGGGCTGGGGGCCGTTGCTCGACCTGAGGCTGCACGCGAGGCTCGGCCATGGAGGGGACCTTCTCGGCCTCTTTGGAAGCATTCTTCTCCTCCGTCGCCCTGGCCTTCGCCACCTCCTCCCTCGGCTTATGCTCAGGGATGGTCGCTTCTACAGTGACGATGCTGAGCCGAAAGCCTTCCAGTATCCCGAAGGCTTCCGTGACCTTGCTAATAATGGTCTCCGACTCCTCCGCCTCCATCACCATCCGAATCAGCACCCAGTCGTCGCCAAGCCGTATCGAGGGGAGGATATCCACATGCTCCCCCTGCAACATCCCCTTGGCCTGACTTTCAGTGCTAGATGGGAGGACTATCTCCACCAGTCGCAGAGCCAATGCTTTTTCCCCTATGCTTCTAGCGCCTCCTTCCATAATCAAAGCTTGCCATGCAGGACAGGCAAGGGCCCGCGGCAATGCTTATCATAAGGGAGCATCCTTGGATTCCCGATGAAGGGTGGCAGATCCCTCGGCCTGGTGCGTCTAGAGGCCGCGTCGCTCGTGGTGGCCGCCCTGATGACGGGGCTCAGCCTGGATTCGGATGAGATGATAACCCCCAACGATGAGTTCTTTCAAGTTTCCCTTGGCCCGCCGCCGCCCATCGACGTCTATTCCTGGAGGCTGAAGGTCGACGGCATGGTGGAGAGACCCATGAACCTTACATACGATGAGGTTGTGGCATTCGAGAACGTCACCGAAAAGGCCGAGCTTCGATGCGTGACCGGCCCGAGCGCCACTGCCTACTATACAGGTGTCCCACTGACCACATTCCTGGACGTCCTGGGGGTGAAGGAGGGCGCGAGGGAGGTGGCCTTCTTCTGCGCTGATAGTCTGCTCGGAGAGAACTACTCGACATCGCTGACCCTCGATGAGGCGAGAAGGGAGGGGGTGCTCCTTGCCTGGGGAATGAACAACGTTACCCTCCCCGTAGAACAGGGATTTCCCCTGAAACTGATCGTTCCGGGGGACTGGGGCTATAAGTGGGCCAAGTGGATCGTGCGCATCTCCGTTATAGATTACGATTTCAAGGGATATTGGGAGAGCAGAGGATGGGCGGACAGCGCCTCCATTCGACCCATATCTGACTGGAAGGTGCACGCCGTCCTGCTCTCCTTCGCAGCCGTCCTCGGCGGGATGGCTGCCCTCTCGGGCTTGAGGAACTCCGCATCCTCAGGGTTATCATCGCGGGTCCCGGATATCTTCCCGCGGAAGTACCACCGCTATCTCAGCGCCGCGTACTATGTCCTGATGCTGCTGGTCTTCATTTACTGGGTCCTAGTCACCTTGGATTACAGGAGTGCCGTGTTCTACACCCTCCATGGGCGGATTGCCCTTCTGGCGGTTGCCTTCTCCCTTCTAGGCATAGCCACTGGCATCCCGCTCCTGACCGGCATGAGTAGACTTCGCACCCTTCATTTCGTCAGCAACTTCGGGGGGTATGCCCTTCTGCTCATCGCGGTCGCCCTAGGGGTCCTCCTGGCCATAGGATGACGACAAGTCAATATGCATCCTCCTCTAATTTGACTCGCGTGGCCTTCAAGCCCGAGAACTTCCGCGTGCCAACGCACAGCCTCGACCATCGGCCCTCACTCCGCCTCGACATCATTGGGCTGAAAACAGCCGGGGCATGCTTGACCCGGGCTGGCACCTTGTGGAGGCTTGCTCCCCGCTCCCTATTGAGAAATGGCGCAGCCCCTGATCGAGAGTCCAAGGGGAATGGCAATTGACCGACCGGAAAGCCGTCAAGGTCGTGCCGGTGGAGGCCAATAAGGTAGGGCGCGGGAAATCGGGAAAGCGCCCCGGCGCGCGCTCATTGTTGCGCCTCCTCCCCCTCGAGCCATTCGCGGCTTTCTCGCGGCAGCAGCTCCGGTCCCCGGGCACCATTGTACTGGCGGCGGCCTGCCTCTCCTTCCTTCTTCTTTGGGCGGCCCTCAGCCTCTCCACCGCGCGTCCCGCACTGGTCATAGGAGCAAAGGCCTCGGCCTTCCTAGCCATCATACTCCTCTCCCTCAATTTCATCCTGGCCACAAGGTCGCGGGCCCTGGAGGGCGCCTTCGGTGGACTGGACCGCATGTACAAGGTGCACAAGATGGTGGGGAAGCTGGCCCTGCTCTTCGCCATATTGCATCCCCTTCTGCTCGTGGCCTCGCGCGCAGGTGACCTGCAGGCCATTGGCTCCCTCCTGGTTCCTGGCCTTAATGCCCCCTACACCCTGGGCCTGCTCTCGACCGTAGCCATGCTGGTGCTGGTGGCTATCACTGTCAGGTCCCCGCTCCCTTACAGGATATGGAGGCTTACCCATCGCCTGCTGGTCCTCCCGTTGATGCTGGCCATGGTCCATGCCCTCCTCTCCGGCTCAGACGTCAACAGGTATCCCATCCTGGCCTACCTGGTGGTGGGCGTCTCCCTGCTGGGCATGCTCTCCTATCTGTACGTCCTTTTGCTCTATCGTCGCCTGGGCCCTCGCGCCTCCGGCACCGTGTTAACGGTCCGTCGCCTGGGCAGCATCACCGAGCTGACCATCGCCCCCGAGACCCCGCTCAACTTCCACCCCGGGCAGTTCATCTTCATCCGCTTCCTTAGGTTCTCCGATGTGAAAGAGTCCTTCCCTTTCTCCATCTCCAGCGATGCCTTGGACGGAGTGGTCCGCATTTCCGTCAAGGCGGCCGGTGACTTCACGTCTGGAGCCTTGACCACATCACAGCCAGGGGACAAGGTGGAGATGATGGGGCCCTATGGCAAGTTCGGGGAGCGCTACCTGGCTCACCGCCGGGACATGGTATGGATCGCCGGAGGGATCGGCATCACCCCCTTCCTGAGCATGGCCAAGCACGAGTGTCGGCAGCCTGCGGGCCGGAGGGTG
>JALOTM010000140.1 GCA_025457905.1 Methanomassiliicoccales archaeon | reverse complement strand
CATTGGTTGTGATGGCAACCAGCACACCGCCGAGCAGGATTCCTGTGAAAATTGCCAGTAAAATAACCAGGAAATTGCTGCTTGAAAACTCATCCCAAAATACTGAAAGAGATTTCTTTTTGTTTTCTGTTGTTTTGTCCATATTTTCGATTCCTTTGAGAGTGCCGAGGCGTTCATGAACTCAGATTTAGTGAAGAGTATCGGCAATGCACAAAAATCCCATGAACCGCCGACCGTTCGACTCCTTCATGTAGACCTAGCTCTCTACTAAGGCCAACAATGAATGGGCAATGCATAAGGCTTAATTCGAACAAAGGAGAAGGTTTCGGCCATTTATGGCTTGTTAACGAAGATTCCCATATTTTTTTCTGAATTCCTAATGGATAGCCAAGTCTGATTATTCGATTTGAAAATCGAATATGCGAAGCTCAACGGCGCACAGTCCAGTATGTGTAAGTTAGAGTGCGGGGGAAGGGATTTGAACCCTCGAACCACTAAGGACAGAATCTTAAGTCCTGCGCCGTTGGCCAGGCTTGGCTACCCCCGCTTCGCCCAACATCATGCTCGGCTAGATATTTCATCTATTCTGAGCCTCCGCGGCATTGCCGAGCTTCTTCCCTTGCGAGAAAAGCCTGATCAGGTTGTCTGCCCGTCTCCTCCTGGTCTCAGGCCTTTTCGCCTCCATGACGTAATGGATGTGCATTTCCATTTGCTTCTCCGTGAGGGAATCGAAGGTCCTTCTCGCGGCAGGGTGTTGCGCCAGGGCCGAGGCCAGCTCCTCTGGGACCCGCTTGGACCGTCTTGACCCTTGGCCCTCCTGCGACCAGTCGACCTTGTCCAGGCCCTCCTGCCTCATACGGCCCTCCTGCGTCAGCCTGCGCACCAGGTTCAGGTTGATCTCTGACCAGACGCTCCCGGGCCTGCGCGGTGTGAAGACGATGGCATACCGGTGCTCATCGAGCTTGTGGATGAGGCTGTCGATCCAGCCATAGCACAAGGCCTCCTCGAGCGCCTGACGATGGGTGATCCTGGCTTTTCCGGAGCTCTTCTTCCAGAAGACCAGCCATACGCCTGGGCTTGTATGATGGTTCTCCTCCAGCCAGGATTTCCAGGCCGCGGGGGACTCGAAGTCCATTTGAGGCCAGCTCTCCTGAGCCCTATTTCTGCCTCGAGTCACCCTTGAGCCTGCCTCCCAGCCTTTGCTCTATGACCTCCGCCAGGTCGGGGTGCCCGATCTCGGCCAGCTCATAGCGGACACGGACGATGGGCTTGTTGACGCTGATGACCCTCCTCAGGTCCACCGGGGTCCCGGAGACCACGGTGTCGCAGTCGGCCCTGTTAATGGTCTCCTCCAGCTCGGCGACCTGCTCCTGTCCATAGCCCATGGCTGGCAGGAGGTTCTTGACATGTCTGTACTTGGCAAAGGTCTCCGCGATCGACCCCACAGCATATGGCCTGGGGTCTACGAGCTCAGCAGCCCCGTAGTCCTCCGCGGCGATCGTCCCGGCCCCGTAGGTCATCTCGCCATGCGTCAGCGTAGGGCCGTCCTCCACCACCAGGACCCTCTTTCCTTTGATCAGGGAGGGGTCGTCCACGGAGATGGGGGAGGCGGCCTCCATGATGCGCGCCTTGGGGTTCAGCTTGGCCACGTTCTCCTTGACCCTCAGTATGTCCTGTCGGTCGGCGGTCTGCACCTTGTTGATGATTACCAGATCCGCCCGGCGTACGTTCGCCTCCCCAGGATGATACAGGAGCTCATGCCCCGGCCGGTGGGGGTCCGCGACCACGATGTAGAGGTCGGAGGCGTAGAAGGACATGTCGTTGTTGCCCCCGTCCCAGATGATCACGTCGGCCTCCTTCTCCGCCTCCCGGAGGATGTGCTCGTAGTCCACTCCTGCGTACACGACTATGCCGTTGTCGATGAGGGGCTCGTACTCCTCGCGCTCCTCGATGGTGCAGTCATAGTTATCCATGTCCTCGTAGGTGGCGAACCTCTGGATGGCCTGCTTGGCCAGGTCCCCGTAGGGCATGGGGTGGCGCACCGCCACCACCCTGAGGCCCTTGGCCCGCAGGATGCGGCAGATCCTCCTGGTGGTCTGGCTCTTCCCAGAGCCGGTCCGCACCGCGCAGACCGAGATCACCGGCACGATGGATCTCAGGACGATGCGGGAGTTGCCCATGAGCCTGAAGTCGGCGCCGCTGGCCAGCACCAGGGATGCCTTGTGCATGAGGTCGATGTGGGAGATATCGCTGTAGGCGAAGATGACCTGCTCCACTCCATGCTCTCGGATCAGGTCCACCAGCTCCTCCTCTGGGTGGATGGGGATGCCATTGGGGTAGTGCAGACCCGCCAGGTCCGCTGGGTACCGTCGGTCCTCGAGGTTGGGGATCTGAGTGGCGGTGAAGGCCACCACCTCGTAGCGGTCGTTGTCGCGGAAGAAGGTGTTGAAGTTGTGGAAGTCCCGTCCCGCCGCCCCCATGATTATGACCCTGCATCGCCTCAAATGCTCACCACGTCAAGATTGAGGAGAGGCCTATAAGTGGATTGCGCGCGGCATGCTGGCTGGTCACGATGGGTCCCGTCCAGCTTTATAAGGCAAAATTATCTGTATTAATAGATGCATCGAGGGGGGATGAGCTACAAGATACCTAAGGCCGACATCTTGGCCTTGGCCATCAGGGAGGCCCTGCGGGAGCAGAAGACGGTGGTCTCGCAGGCCAAGCTCACCGAGCTCGTCAATCACAAGCTCAGGCGTATGGACCCCTCCTATGCCGCCTCGGAGGAGAGGGTGCGGAGGGTGACCTTGGGGAGCAAGCTTGCCAAGGTGGAGATCCAGACGCGCGAGCTGGAGGAGCGCAGCCGCAACGCCCCTTGCCCCGTCTGCGGAAAGAAGCGCATGCGGCGCATCCAGAACAAGACCATTTTCGAGGGCAGGGTCACCCTCGGCTACCGTTGCCGCTCCTGTGGATACTGGACCGGCATAAGGCGCAAGGTTCCTGTGCGCTACGTCTTCAACGCGGAGGACGTCGAGCCGTCATATATCGAGGAGGCGAGGCGCGACCCTGCGCAGACCAAGCTCTAGCTCTTTCATAAGAGTTAAGTAGGCCTCGCCCTCGTTCCCGCAAGCATGTGCGAGTCCATCGTCTTCCTCGAGGAGAAGGGAGAGGTCCGGGAGATGCTCCGGGACGTGGCCAGGATAGTTTCCGATGATGGGAAGGTCGTATGCACCAGCATAATCGGCGAGAGGGTCGTGATGGATGCGGTCCGATTCAAGGAGGCCAATTTCCTCAGCCACGGCATCGTCTTCACGAGGGACTGAGATGGCCTTGAAGATCGCCGTCACGGGCAAGGGGGGAGTGGGCAAGACCACAGTGGTGGCATTGATGGCCAGGATGCTCGCGCAGGAGGGCGTGAAGGTCCTGGCGGTGGACGCGGACCCCTCGCCGTCATTGGCCGTGGCCGTCGGCATTCCTGCCAAGGAGAGGGAGAAGATGAGGCCCCTCTCTAGCATGTTCGATCTCATCGAGGAGAGGACCGGTGTCAAGCCTGGCGCCGGCTACGGTGGCATGTTCAGGATGAACCCGGAGGTGGGGGACCTCACGGAATCGCTCTCGGTGGAGGGGCCGGACAAGGTGGAGGTCCTGGTGCTAGGAACGATCCAGAAGGCCGGGAACGGCTGCTATTGCCCGGAATCCACGCTGCTGCGCAGGGTCATGGACCATCTCCTGTTGGAGGAGGACGAGGTGGTGTTCATGGACATGGAGGCCGGCCTGGAGCACCTGGGCCGGGGGACGGCGCGCTCCGTGGACGTCATGCTCGTCGTGGTCGAGCCGGGATCCCGCTCCTTGGAGACCGCCGCGGCCATCAAGAGGCTGGCCGAGGAACTGGGGATCAAGAGGCTGGTGGCCGTGGCCAACAAGGTATCCAACGGGCACGAGGCGGAGGTCATCTCCCAGACTCTGGCGCCGTTGGGGCTGGAGCT
>JALOTM010000139.1 GCA_025457905.1 Methanomassiliicoccales archaeon | reverse complement strand
CTGTGCACCCCCAACAACCCCACGGGGGTGGCCACCCGCCGCGCGGACGTGCTAAGGCTGGCCCGGGGCCTGGAGGAACGGGGGGTGCTCCTCTTCCTCGACGAGACGCTCCTGGAGCTGACGCCCGGGGAAGCGGAATTGACCTGCGCCCGCGAGGTCCGGAGCCACCCCAACCTACTCATCATCCGCTCGCTCACCAAGTCCTTCGCCGTCCCGGGGATGCGCTCCGGCTACGGCATCGCCCACCATGATATGATCTCCTGCCTGGAGCGGGGGAGGCAGACCTGGAACCTGGGGCACGTGGAGCAGGAGGTCTCGGAATGGCTGGTGCGCGAGTGCCAGGACCACGTCCGACGGGCGGTGGAGGTGCTGGGGCCCGAGAGGGACCGCATGCACCGCCACCTGACGGAGCTGGGCGCCCGGACCCACAGGCCGGACGCCTTCTACTTCTTCCTGGATGTGAGCCAGGCAGGACACGATGGGGCCTCGTTCCGCAAGGAGGCGCTCCGCCACGGGGTGGTGATGCGCGACTGCCGCTCCTTCGGGCCGCCATACGAGCGCTACGTGCGCTTCTGCGTCAAGACCCCGGAGAAGGACGAGCTGCTCGTTCGAGCGCTGGACGCCGCCTGGAAGAGGGAGGGGTAGGCGACGATCCAGCTCCTGCCCTTGTGCGGGCTGGCCATCGCCCTGGGCGCGGTGCTGCTGGACCTGGTCCTGGGGGACCCTCCCAACCGCTACCACCCGGTGGCCTGGATGGGCCGACTGATAGGCTTCCTGGACGAGAGGGTGGGGAGGACGGGCCGGGTGCGCCGGGACCGCGCCTGCGGAGTGATGGTGGCCATCCTTCCGATGCTGCTCTTCTTCATCGTCTACACCGCCTCCCTGGCGCTGGTGCGCGGCTTCTTCGGGCTGGCCATCTGGGCGGTGCTGGGGGCCGTGGCCCTCAAGTCCCTCTTCGCCATCAAGGCCCTCCAGGACCATGTGTACCCGGTCATGGAGGCGCTGGAGGCCGGGGACCTGGAGCTGGCGCGAAGCAAGGTGCAGATGGTGGTCTCCCGCGACACCTCCCAACTGGACCGTGGCCACGTGGCCTCCTGCGCCGTGGAGACGGTGGCGGAGAACTCCGTGGACTCGGTGTTCTCGCCCTTCCTGTTCCTGGGCATCGCCGGGATACCGGGCGTGGTGCTGTACCGGGTCTCCAACACCCTGGACGCCATGGTGGGGTACCTGAGCACCAGGCACAAGGACGTGGGATGGTTCTCCGCCAAGCTGGACGACGTGATGAACTACCTGGGGGCGAGGGTCTCTCTCCCCTTCATAATGCTGGCGCTGGCCATGATGGGCCGTGATTGGAAGGCGGCCTGGAGGACGGCCAGGCGCGACCACGCGAAGACCGCCTCCCCCAACAAGGGCTGGCCCATGGCCGCCTTCGCCGGGGGGCTGGGGATCAGGATGGAGAAGGCGGGCTGCTACACCTTCGGGGACGGGCCTCTCCCGGAGGAGGCCAGGCACATCCGGGAGGCGGTGGTGCTGATGAAGGGCTCCTCCCTCCTCTTCCTGGCGCTGGTGGCCCTGCCCCTCTTCCTGCTGGTGGGCATCCATGTCCAGATTTTATTAGAGGACCTGTTCATTCAGTGGTTGTGAGGTAAGGGCATGAAGAAGGAGCTGAAGGTGGACGTGGAGCTGAGGACGATGGGCAAGCAGCATTTCGCCATCGTGCGCCTCCCGCAGAGGATGAGGGTGCTCGCCTCCACGATGCGCAACGGCGGGTTCGCCGAGACCGACACCATACTCATGATGCAGGTGGAGGAGGGCTACGACAACCGCGACCCCGAGGCGGACATGGCCGAAAAGCTGGCCAGGCTGGGCCTGGAGGAGGACACGGTGGGCTTCATGACCGCCGCCTGGATCCACAAGGCGCTGACCACGGCGGAGGTGGAGTACCACGGGGTGAGGGCGGTGGCGGTGGTGACCGCCGGGGTCGTCAACGCGGTCATGGCCGGGGAGCTCCTGCCGGACTCCATCCTCAGGAAGCTGACCAAGCCCGGGACCATCAACACCGTGGTGGCCGTGGACGTGCCGCTGGAGGGAGCGGGGTTCGCCAACGCCATCATCACCGCGACGGAGGCCAAGAGCGCGGCCATGTTCGACCGGGGCATCCGCGGCACGGGCACCACCAGCGACGCCGTGGCCATCTGCTCGCCGTTGGGCATGGGGACCAAGTACGCGGGCACGGCCACGGACGTGGGCATCGCCATCGCCCGGGCCGTGCGCCAGGCCACCAGCGAGTCCATCCGCAAGTGGTTCGTTGCCAATCCGCCCATGGACCTGCTCTCCATCCTGGAGCGCAGGGGGGTGGGCATGGACGAGCTCTGGTCCGCGGCGAAGGAGCTGTACTACCCCAACCCGGACTGGGACACGGAGGACATCCACCGGCGCTTCGTGGAGCACATAACCATGCTGCGCAACGACGTGAACGTCAACTCCATGGTGCTGGCGGCGGCGCTGATGGAGGACGAGGGGAACCGGGACGGCATCCACGGGTTGGGCAGGGGCGAGTTCCAGAAGGACCCCGTGCACCTGGTGGCCGACGAGATGCTGGGCATAGCGTTGGCGCAGTACCTGGCCGGAACCAGGGGCCTGTTCGAGTACACCCGCTACGACAAGAAGAAGCCAGGGGTGCTGAAGACCCTCGGCCCCTTCCTGGACGACATCGTGGGGGCGCTCATCGGGGGCACCATGTCCAAGATCTACACCGACCTCCTGGGGGCGGGAAGATAGGGCTGGCCAAGCTGGTCAAGGCCCAATTCTCGCTGTTCACCATCATACCTGCCGACTGCACCGGGGAGGAGGTGGAGGCGCTCTCGCGGCGCTTCTACCTGATACCCATCATAGGCGCCTTCTTCGGGCTGGCGGCCGCGGGCGTGTTCCTGCTCACCAACTACTTCGTTGACGAGCTGGTAGCTGCGGTGCTGGCGCTGCTGTGCGTGCACGCCCTGAACCGCTTCCTGCACCTCGACGGGCTGAGCGACCTGGGGGACGGGCTGCTGGCCGGCGGCACCAGGGAGAAGAAGGTGGCGGCCATGAAGGACCCGCGCACCGGCGCGGGGGGCGTGGCCTACGTGCTCTTCTTCGAGCTGCTGGCCGTGGCCGCGCTCTCCCTGGCGGGGGAGGGCTCCTGGCCCCTGTGGCTCTTCGCCCCCTTCGCCGCCGAGGTGCTGGCCAAGAACGCCCTGGTGGCGTGCGCGGCCAGCGGAAGGCCGGCCGAGGGGCTGGGGGGCATCTTCGTCCGGAACACCAAGGGCACGTCCCCCGCCTGGTCCGTGCTGCTCTCCCTGCTGCTCGTCCTCCCCCTGGGAATCGCCCTCGCCCCCTTCTGGGGATGCTACTGCCCCTTCAAGGCGGCCACGGTGGTGCTGTCCATGGTGCTTGCCAGCCTGGTGGTGGGCGTGCTGGTGGCCCGGGTGGCCATGCGCCGCTTCGGGATGGTGAACGGGGATGTGCTGGGCGCCGCCAACGAGATCGCCCGGCCATTCATCTTGATAGCCATGTTCGTGGTGCTGAGATGCTTCGAGTTAGCGCAGTGGTGACCGCCGGGGGCAAGGGCACCCGGATCGCGGAGATGAGCCAGGAGAAGCCCTTGATCGAGGTCCTGGGCAGGCCGATGATCGACCACGTGCTGGAGGCGCTGAAGGGCTCGAAGGAGGTCTCGGAGGTGGTGGTGTCGGTGAGCGCCAGCACCCCCCGCACCGAGGAGCATGTCAGCCAGGAGGGATATCGCTTCGTGCGCACCCCCGGGGCGGGGTACGTGGAGGACCTGCGCTACGCCATGTACCTTCTCTCGACGCCATACGTGCTGGTGGTGCCGGCGGACATGCCTCTCCTGCGCTCCGGCTCCATTGACCAGGTGGTCACGGCCTTCTACCGCTCCAAGAAGTCGTCCATCGTGGTCGGCGTGCCGAAGGACGTTTTCCAGGATGCCAA
>JALOTM010000138.1 GCA_025457905.1 Methanomassiliicoccales archaeon | reverse complement strand
GAACCAGATCCGGGACCTGAAGCTGGAGAACAAGGGGGTCAAGGTGCTCTACACCGAGCCCCTCTGGGACTCGGCGCCCCTGCGCCTGAGCTTCATCGAGAAGGCCGACGCCGTGGTCCGGCCCGAGGAGAGGGCGAGCACGGGCGTGCTCCTGGTTGGCCACGGCCAGCCCCATGAATGGGACCTGGAGTTCCCCACCGAGACCGAGCACGAGATGAGGTTCCGCGAGGACGTGCTCAGGGACTTCGAGGCCATCGGCTACAAGCGGGAGAACCTGAGCCTGGCCTGGATGGCCTTCCGCGAGCCCAAGGTGCCGGAGGTGGTCAGGGACATGGCCGACAGGGGCCTGAAGAAGATGATCTTCTTCTCGGCGGCCATTAGCGCAGAGGCCATCCACAGCCAGAGCGACATCCCGGACCTGGTGGCCAAGGCCAAGGCCTCCAAGCGGATGGAGATCATCAACCTGGGAGCGTGGAACGACCATCCCCGGGTCATAGAGGCCATCAAGGTGAAGATCGAGGAGGCGCTGCGCCAGGCTGGCTGAGCCCCCTCATCCGGATCGCCCGGCGCGGGGCGCCCCTGGACAGTGAAGTATTTTAATGACGGTCTTGCTCCCGGGAGCGCCATGAGGATAGGCGTGGTGTCCGTCCAGGGCGCGTTCCCTGAGCACATCTCCAGCTCCGTCCAGGCCATGCGCCGCATGGGGGTCGAGGGCGAGGCCGTCCCCGTCCGCCGGTCGAAGGACCTGGAGGGGGTGGACGCACTGATCATCCCAGGCGGCGAGAGCACCACCATCGCCAAGCTTCTATGGCGCTTCCACTTGTCCCAGAGACTGCTCGAGATGGCCGAGGAGGGCGTGCCCATAATGGGCACCTGCGCCGGCCTGGTCCTCCTGGCCAAGGAGGGCGACGATCAGGTCCAGAAGACCGAGACCCGGCTCCTGGGCCTCATGGACATGGCGGTGGACCGCAATGCCTTCGGCCGGCAGAGGGAATCCTTCGAGGCCGAGCTGGAGATCGATGGCCTGGACAAGCCCTTCCCGGCCGTGTTCATCCGGGCGCCCGTGATAACGAGGGTCTGGGGCGGATGCCGCATCCTGTCCAGGTATCAGGGCAGCATCGTCATGGCCCGGCAGGAGAACCTGCTGGCCCTCTCCTTCCATCCAGAGCTCTCGCACGACACCCGCATCCACGAGATGCTGGTCTCGATGGCGCGCCGTTAGGCGCTCAGCCCTTGACGGCCCTGATCACGCCCTCGAGGCTCTGGGCGAATCCCTGGCCTTCCACAAGTGTGCCGGTGACGATCACGTCCGCCCCTGCCTTGCGCAAGGCCTCGGCCTGCTCGGCGGAGCGGATCCCCCCGCCCACGATGACCGGTATCCTGACCTTGCCCTTCACGGCCGCCACCATCTCCAACGGAACGGGGTCCGGGGCGCCGCTACCAGCCTCGAAATAGATCAGGTCCATCCCCATGAACTGCGCGGCCAGGGCGTAGGCCACAGCCATCTTGGGGTCGCTCCTCCGCACGACCTCCGCCTCCCCGACCTCGCCCACCTTCATGCCCGGCTCCACGATGACATAGCCCATGGCTATGGTCTCGAGCCCGAGCTTGGCCACGATGGGAGCCCCCATCACCTGCTCCCCGATGACCATCCTGATGTTCCGGGAGTTGAGCATGCTCATGAAATAGATGGCGTCCGTGTAGGGAGAGATGGCATGCGCCCCCGAGGGGAAGTATATCACCGGCAGCCTCACGGACCTCTTGATGGCCTTGACGGTGGCGTCCAGGTTCTCCTGGGTCACGTCCGTG
Source organism: Methanomassiliicoccales archaeon (assembly GCA_025457905.1). Lineage (GTDB taxonomy): Archaea > Thermoplasmatota > Thermoplasmata > Methanomassiliicoccales > UBA472 > JAJRAN01. The sequence goes on along the minus strand of JALOTM010000138.1, from coordinate 2,193 downwards.
GAGCCCCCCACCATGATAGCGTCGCTCCCCAGCCTCTCCGCGGCCAGGGCGATGTCGGCGGCCTTCTCCACCTCCTGCTTCGCAGGGTCGATCAGGGTCATGTGCATGGGCCTCTTGGCCTTGAACCTCTCAAGAATGTACTCCTTGACCTTCATGTGATCCCTCCGATGAGGAAGGCGATGAGTGCGACCAGCATGCCGTACTTGGCCCAGGTCTGCCCCCGCTTGGGATTCTGGAAATGAACTATGGAGGAGTATATAAAAATTGCATCTGCGCACAGCACCGCCAACAGGTACTCCAGGCCGAACATGCCGGCCAGATAGGGCTGGAAGCTGAGCGCCACCGCCGCCAGGAAGGATGCGCTGCCCACGATGCCGGCGTTGCGCTTGCCGATCCTCTTGGGCAGGGTCACCCTGTCGAAGTCGCCCTCCATGTCCTGGATGTCCTTGATGATCTCTCGTCCGAGGGTGGCCAGGCCCGCCATGGCCGCTATGGCCAAGGTGCGCTCAACCATTCCCACGATGGCCCCTCCGAGGAGGAATAGGCAGCCGGTCAGGAAGGCAATGGAGATGTTCCCGACCAGCCCCATGGCCTTGGTCCTGACCTCATAGAGGATGATGACCGCCACGGCCGCCAGCACGATCAGGATTGACAGGGGGTCGAGCAGCAGGGAGCTGGCCACGGAGATGGCGAAGCATCCTGTCGCCAGATACAGGGCCGTGCTCGGCCGCATCCTGCCCGACGGGATGGGCCTCTCGGGGTGGGCCACCTTGTCCACCTCTCGGTCCAGGTAGTCGTTCAGGGAGTTCCCCCCGGCCACGAAGGCGAACACCACCACCGAGCTGGCCGCTATCTCGTACCAATGCTCAGCGAAATCCGGCCCGGTGGCGATCAGGACGGTCAACCAAAGGGCGAGAACACCCATGACGCAGTTGCCGAGGCGGATGACCTGGGCGAAGCGGTTCACGGACGCGGCAATCCCCTTGTACACTTAATACCTTTCTCCATGCCAGCATGTCGTGCGAACCGCGATTCCAGCCAGTAGGGATTATATAGTTGCTCCCTTGTTAATGGCCCCGGTGCACTCTTGGACCAAGCGACCGAGGTCAACCTTATCAAGTCCATGGTGGCGGTCCACTTCAGAATCTACGATGTAAGGGTGAGCTACGAGGCCGTGGAGCTTCTGGTGACCCCGGACCACGCCCGCCTGGAGCAGGACTTCGAGGCCTTGCGCCGCGAGATGTACACCAAGAGCTACATCCCCGTCCTCGATTACGCGGGAGGGGAGTACAGCATCACCGTGGTGCGCAAGCCCCCGGCGGCGAAGAACCGCAACTGGCTCAACCTCATCTTCCTGGCGGCCACGGTGGTGACCACGGTCTACACCGGCGCCCTCCTCTATGCCAGCTATGTCATGGCCAATGAGGTCCTGACACTGGAGAACATTCTCATGGGCGCGCTGACCTTCGCGCTGCCCCTGATGCTCATCCTGGGAGCGCACGAGCTGGCCCACTACTTCATGTCCAAGAAGCACGGGGTCGATGCCTCCCTGCCCTACTTCATACCAGCCTGGCCCCCCATCGGCACCTTCGGCGCATTCATCTCCATGAGGGACCCCATGCCAAGCAAGAAGGCCCTGGTGGACATTGGAGTGGCCGGCCCCATCGCCGGCCTGCTCATGAGCGTGCCCATCGCCATCATCGGCCTAGCCCTCAACGCCGGCGCCACTCCCCAGCCGGACACCATCCCCGCCGGTCAGCTGGCCATCAATACCCCCCTGCTCTACGATTTCTTCATGCGCTTGGTCCCTATACCCGCCGATGTGGTCCTCCATCCCATGGCCTTCGCGGCCTGGGTGGGTATCTTCGTAACGGCCATAAACCTCCTTCCGGCGGGCCAGCTGGACGGAGGGCACATCGCCCGGGGTTTGCTCGGCAAGAACGCGCGTTACCTGAGCTTCGCCACGGTGGCGGTCCTGCTGGTGCTGGGAGTGGTCTTCTACATCGGTTGGCTGCTGTTCGCCTTCCTCATCCTCCTGCTTGGGCTGAGCCATCCAGCGCCCCTGAACGACGTCACCAGGATCGATTCCAAGCGCATAGCCGTGGGCGCGTTGGCGGTGGTCCTGCTCTTCAGCAGCTTCGTCTTCGTGCCCCTGTACCAGATCCCTTATGTGGACACGTTCGAGATGAGCGT
>JALOTM010000137.1 GCA_025457905.1 Methanomassiliicoccales archaeon | reverse complement strand
GGACGCCATTTTGGTGCAGACGCCGGACGGGAAGAACGTCCTGGTGGACTGCGGATACCATGATTATGCTGACGATGTCATCGGCTTCCTCAAATCCCTCGGCATCGAGGAGCTGGACGCCTTCATCGCCACTCATCCGGACCCCGACCACATCGGGTCGGTGCCGGAGCTGTTCGAGGAATTCCAGGTCAGGAGCGTCTACCACTCCGGCTTTGTCAAGGACACCTATACATACGATGCCTTCATCGAGGCCATCGAGGGGGAGGGGTGCCCGGTCTACGACGACCTTGATTTCGGCCCTGGAGACCTCCTCCCCCTGAGCGCGAACATGACCTTCAAGGTGCTGGGCGTGGACGCCCATTCTGAGGACTCCAACGATGCCAGCATAGTACTGAAGCTCAGCTTTGGGGACGTGGACATCATCCTGGAGGGGGATGCCTCCTGGAGGACGGAGGGGGAGATGGTGGACCTCTTCGGCGACGAGCTGGACGTGGAGGTGCTCAAGGTCTCCCACCACGGGAGCAGTAGCGCGTCCTCCTACGATTGGCTGGATGCGACCAGCCCGGAAGTCGCCGTGGTCTGCATCGGCCCGAACGAGTGGGACCTTCCGGACCAGGACATCATGGACCGTCTCCACGACCACTGTGGACAGGTGCTCGTCACCGACGAGGAGGGAGGGGTGCTCCTGACCTCCGATGGCCATGGTTTTTCGATAGGGCCCTTGGAACCTTGAAAAGAAGAAGCCAAGAGTGCAGGTGCCGGGATTCGAACCCGGGTGTTTAGCTTGGAAGGCTAAAATCCTAACCGCTAGATTACACCTGCAGGCGGGCCACCTAATCCATGTTGTCTATAAAAATTGTTCGTGTGTGGGAGGGGCCATCGCCATGGCATTCCAACCCCATCTGGGCGCGTCCCTCTTGACGTCGTTTTCCAGGTCCGTCCGCATCCCAATGCGCGCTCTTCCTCAGGACAGAATGGATGGAGGTTGGCGGTTCCCCCTCCTGCTTGCATCCTTCCCGCGGGCACGATCTGTCACACGGGTGTCTGAGCGAGGGCAATGATTAATCCATACCATAGCATACCGCCTAGGCATGGTAGGGATGGGGCCGGAAGTCTTGGAGCCGTACAAGGAGAGGGTCAGGTCCGCCGAGGAGGCGGTGCGCATGATCGCCCGCGGGAAGACCGTGTTCATCGGCACCGCAGCGGGCGAGCCCCAGGCCCTGGTCAAGGAGCTGGCCCGGCTGGCCAGCGAGATGGGCGACAACGAGATCATCCAGGCGCTCTCCCTCTTCCTCTCCCCGCAGCGCGGGCACATGATGAAGTTCAACTTTCGCTTCAACGCCCTCTTCGTGGGCCCCGAGGTGCGCCTGGCGGTCAAGGAGGGCAGGGGCGAGTACACCCCCACGCACCTCTCGGAGATGGCCAGCCTCTTCGATGATGGCCTGCTCCACGTGGACTACGCGCTGATCCAGGTGGCGCCGCCCGACATCAACGGGAAATGCTCGTTGGGCGTGAGCGTGGACATCACCAAGAGCGCCGCCAAGGCGGCGGAATATGTCATAGCCCAGGTCAACCCCCGCATGCCGCACACCTATGGGGATTCCTACCTCCACGTCTCGGAGATCGACGCCCTGGTATGGCACGACGAGCCGCTCCTGGAGTGGAAGCGGGTGCCTGAGGAGCTGGAATACGTCCAATCCATAGGCAAGCACGTGGCCGCCCTGGTGGAGGACGGCTGCACCATCCAGATAGGTTACGGGTCCATACCGGACGCGGTGCTGGCCTACCTGGGGGACAAGAAGGACCTGGGGGTGCACACCGAGATGTTCTCCGACGGGCTCATCGACCTCATCGAGAGGGGGGTGGTCAACTGCAGCCTCAAGTCGTCCCACCCCGGCAAGGTGCTGGCCTCCTTCTCCCTGGGCAGCAAGCGGCTCTACGACTACGTCAATGAGAACGCCTTCTTCGAGTTCTATCCCTCCTCCTACATCAACAGCCCGTGCACCATACGCGCCAACAAGCGCATGGTGGCCATCAACTCCGCGCTCTCCGTGGACCTGACCGGGCAGGTCTGCGCCGACCAGCTGGAGCACGAGTTCTACTCGGGCATCGGCGGCCTGGCGGACTTCATGCGCGGGGCCTCCATGTCCAAGGGCGGCAAGGGCATCATCGCCCTGCCGGCCACGGCCCAGCAGGGGTCCATATCGCGCATCGTGCCCACCCTCCCCGAGGGCAGCGCCGTCACCGTGAACCGCTGCGACGTGCACTACGTCGTCACCGAGTACGGGATCGCCGAGCTAAGGGGTAAGAGCATCGAGCAGCGGGCGTTGGAGCTAATCGAGGTCTCCCACCCCAAGTTCCGGGTGGCCCTGCTGGACCAGGCCAAGCGCCTGGGGTACGTGCGCGCGGAGGTCTCCCCCGCCCCCTTCGCCGGACGCACCTATCCCGAGCACATGCAGCGCACCGTCCGCCTCATGGACCAGCCAGTGCGCATTCGCCCTCTCAAGCCGACCGACGAGGAGATGGTCAAGGAGTTCTTCTACTCGCTCTCGGAGAAGAGCGTCTACGACCGCTTCATGTCCTACGAGAAGATGATGCCCAAGGAGATACGCGACGTGATGAAGGTGGACTACGAGGCGCGCATGGCGGTGGTGGGCCTGATTCGCCGCGAGGAGGGCCCGGTCATCGTGGGCATGGGGACCTACGACACCGACCCCAAGACCGGCTTCGCCGAGGTGGCGCTGGCCGTGCAGGACGAATGGCAGAACGTGGGCCTGGGGACCGAGATGTTCAGCGTCCTGCTGGATTATGCCAAGGAAGTGAAGATAAAGGGTTTCACCGGCGAGATCCTGGCCACCAACATCCGCATGCTGAACATCTTCCACCGCTCCGGGCTCAGGATCGAGACCCGGATGGTGGACGACCTGATCCTGGTCAGGGCGGAGTTCTAGCGCTCACTTCCTGTCTTCGAGCCTGCCGGCATCGATCCTGCCCTCGATGAGGCGGTCCACCACCGAGGGGTCGGCCAGGGTGCTGGTGTCGCCGATGCTCTCCGTCTCGCCGGTGGCCACCTTCCTGAGGATGCGCCGCATGATCTTGCCGCTGCGGGTCTTGGGCATGCCGTCCGCGAACTGGATGACCTCGGGGGTGGCGATGGGCCCGACCACCTTGCGCACGTGCTGCACCAGCTCCTTGCGCAGATGCTCCGTCCCGTCCACTCCCGCCTTGAGCGTGACATAGGCATAGATGGCCTCGCCCTTGATGTCATGCGGGATGGGCACCACGGCGGCCTCGGCCACCTTGGGATGCGAGACCAGGGCCGACTCCACCTCGGCGGCACCGATGCGGTGGCCGGAGACCTTGATGACGTCGTCCACCCTGCCCATTATCCATACGTAGCCGTCCTGGTCCTTGCGGGCCCCGTCCCCGGTGAAGTAGACGCCAGGCCAGCGCGACCAGTAGGTCTCTTTGAAGCGTTCGTGCTGGCCGTACACCGTGCGCATGATCCCCGGCCACGGCTTCTTGATGACCAGGTACCCGCCCTCGTTGGGCCCGGCCTCCTTCCCGTCCTCCTTGAAAACAGCCGGCTCGATGCCGAAGAAGGGCTTGGTGGCCGACCCCGGCTTGGTGGTTATGGCCCCCGGCAGGGGCGTTATGAGTATGCCTCCGGTCTCGGTCTGCCACCAGGTGTCCACGATAGGGCACCTCTCCCTCCCGATGTTGCGGTGGTACCACATCCAGGCCTCGGGGTTGATGGGTTCGCCCACCGTGCCCAGCAGGCGCAGGGAGCTGAGGTCGTGGGCCTCAGGCCACTTCTCCCCCTCGCGCATGAGCGAGCGGATGGCCGTGGGGGCGGTGTAGAAGATGTTGACCTTGAACTTCTCCACGATGTGCCAGAAACGGTCCACCTGGGGGTAGGTAGGCACGCTCTCGAACATGAGCGAGGTGGCGCCGGCGGATAGCGGGCCGTACAGGATGTAGGAGTGCCCTGTGATCCAGCCTATGTCCGCTGTGCACCAGTAGGTGTCCTCGTCCCGGTAGTCGAAGACGTACTTGAAGGT
>JALOTM010000136.1 GCA_025457905.1 Methanomassiliicoccales archaeon | reverse complement strand
CTCGAATCCCCAGCTGAATTGCAGGACCCCCAGATTCTTCTCCTCCCCCTCGTTCCTGAAGGAGATGAAAGGGCAGAGGAAGCCTCCGCGCTTGAAGGTGACCGCGCGCCCCTTGAACTCCCCCTTGGCTAGAGACCCAACAAGAGATCTGAAGACCAGGCGTGCTACCTCGCGGTCCCCGTCCTTCAGCACGTACGCCCTGGCGGTGGACTTGGGCTGCCTCCACTTCAAAGCTGTGACCTTACCATCTTCGACCTTCGGCATCGTTCCTAGGTTAGCCAAGCGCACCATAAAATGCTTTGCCCGATGGAAGGATTGAGAGTAACTGAAAGGGGTTTCGGACGCCTAACGCCTTTCCTGCATGACCCGGTCCAAGGAGCGCTTGGAGACCGGGTCAAGGATAGCATCCTGCTCCTTCAGGCGCGACTCCATTTCCTCGACGGACCTCAGGGTGGAGAGGAAGGCCACCACGAAAGAGGCGGTGCCCTCGATCTGGAACACCGCGGCCCTCTCCCCCATCTTGAGCTCCTTGCGCTCCCTCTTGGCCTGGAGGTTGAGGAAAGGCAACAGCTGCTCGGGCATCTCGCCTACGGTATAGATGCCTACCAGCTGCGCCCTGAACATGTTTCTCCGGCCTCAGAGGACGACCTTGGTCACGTGCGCCTCAAGGCCCAGCTTGTCCCTCGGCAGACCGAAGGCCAGTCCATAGAGCTGGGACAGGTGGATGACCGGGATGTTGTACCCAGGCAGGTCGTTCTGTGCCGCATCGTACTGCAGGTGGCAGAACGGGCAGACGTCGACGATCATCTGGGCGTTGACCTTCTTCAGGTTCTTGAGCTTCTCCTCGGTCATCTTCAGGGCCGTCTTGTTGTCACGGGAGCGGACTCCGCCTCCGGCGCCGCAGCACATCAGCTTGTCCTTGTAGTTGATGCTCTTGGCACCAGTGGCTTCCACCAGCTCGTCCAGGATCCTTGGCCTCTCTGGGTCGTCAAGGTGCTTCACGCGGGTGGGCTTTACGAAGTGGCATCCATAATGGACGCCGATGTTGTAGCTCAGCGGGTTCTTCACCTGCGCCTTGATCTTCTCCATCCCTATGTCCTTGTAGAGGACCTCAGCGAAGTGGCGCACCTTGATGGTGCCCTCGTACTTGAGCCCTACCTTGCCCAGGACCTCGTTGACCTTCTTGAGCTCCTCGGGGTGGTGCTGCAGGATGTGGTTGGCCTCGAACATCGACCCGTAGCAGCCGTTGCAGATGGTCATGATGTCCGTCTTCTTCTTCTCCGCCAGCGCCAAGTTCCTAGCGGCCAATGCCAGCCAGGTGGTCTGGTCGAAGGACCGGATGACACCAGGTGCGGGGCAGCAGCCGGCTCCCTCGAGCTCGACCAGCTCCACGCCTAGGGGCTTGAATATCTCCCTCGTCGCCAGCTCGATGCCTGGGTATCTCAATGGGGCGACGCAGCCCAGGAAGAACGCGTACCTTCCGGACATTTACTTCTTCCCTCCCTTCATGAGCTTGTCGAAGCCGCACTCCTCCATCACCTTGCGGAAGTCTTCCATGCCCTTCTTGTTGCCTACGGTGGTCGGCGGGTTCTCGGGCAGGCCCATCTTCACGCGCAGCTTCATGACGTCCTCCTTGACCGGGACGGTGGAGCCGTACTTCATCATGTTCTCGCCGATCCTCTTGTGCTGGTCCGCCATGTGGCCTTCCTTGACGGCCATGTTCCTGAGGATGAACAGTATATCGGTGATCTCCACCTCGCGTGGGCATCTCTCCACGCATGAATAGCAGGTGGTGCAGAGCCAGAGGTCATCGGAAGGAAGGATCTCGTCCTTAAGCCCCAATTGGGCCCTCCTGATGATCTGCCTGGTCCTGAACGCCGTCAATCGACCTGACGGGCAGGACGCGGTGCAGGTCCCGCACTGGTAGCAGAGCATCAATGTCTCTCCACCAGGTCCTCCATGCTCAACTTTCTTCGCGAACTCCGGATTGGGCTCAGCGACCTTGGTCATTGAAACACCTTGAGGGCTGACCTCGTCCACCTTATTTAAAGGTATACAAAAAAGGACAAGTGTATTACCATAAATGGTAATTCCTAGGCTCCCAGTCGCTCCCTCTTAAGCTCCCTCAAGAGCCACGATATCTCAGGCCTTTCCTCCTGGTACACGGCCATGATCTTATGCTCCAGCATCCTGGGCTCGATGGAGCTAGCTAGGCGCAGTCCTTTTCTCAGCGCCAGGGACTCGTTGATGAAGAAGCTGCGGTTCCCCTTGAGCAGTTGGGATATTGAGCGGGTAGAGCCCTCTACGGTGAATCTTCTCCCAGTCGATTCAAGGTGCCTGAAGCCGATCCTCTGCGCCCCATAGCGGAAGCGCAGGTACGCCTCCCCTCGATCTATGTGGAGCAGGCGGTCCGTGGCGACGTCCTCGGACTGCGCTCCCTCCGCCTCGTAGGCGTTGAGGGGATCGTCCAGGAGGACCACGTCCATCAAGCCGGCGCGGAAGTCCCTGAGGTTCCTGTCATCATCGGAGATCACGAGGTCATAGCTAGCCTCCTGGTCCAGGCGGGAGAGCGACAAGAACAGCATCTCCTCGGTGACGGGCGTCCCCCCGACCGCTACCGGCCCCTCGGTCCTCATTCGCGCCATAAGGGCGGCGAACTCCCTAGCCAGGCGTAGGCCGGACTCGTTCAGCTTCGTACCCGAGGGTGAGGACTCCAGCAACCTCTCCTTGGCCTTCGATTCCACCTGGCGCAGCACCTTGTTCACCACGGGCGTGGCCAGCCCCAGGGCCTCAGCGGCCTTGCGCTGGCTCCCCTGTCGGGAGACCTCTAGGAGTACCTCGAGCTGATGGGGGGTGAGCGCAACACCATTTACCCTCAATGATACAACAGGATCGATGCGCATCTCGGACGGTAATGCATCTATGCATTTTTACATGCTGCTTCCTTGTTTGCTTAATCCGATGCCCCCTCCCTAGGTCCAAGGCGCCTGCCCTCTTGATCGGGGCCCACGGCGGGTGAAAAACTCAAAAAGCTTTTAACGCAGGGCATTCTCCCCGGAGGCGATGACGGAGAGGAAGGACAAGCTGGTCCTGGGCATCGGGTCGCCCTTCATCAGCGACGACCAGATCGGGCTAAGGGTGGCCGAGGCCATCATGGCCATGAATCTGCCGGACACGGACGTGGACGAGGCTAGCGTTAGCGGGCTCGACCTTATCGAGATGGTCCTTGACTACAAGCGAGTCATAATCGTGGACGCCATCACCTCCCGGGAGTTCGAGCCTGGAACGGTCCGGGTCCTGGACCGGGGGGCGTTCACCCATGCCGTGCACGGGACCAACCCGCACGAGGCCAATGTAGTGACGGCCTTCGAGCTCGGCAAGCGCCTAGAGCCGCAGCGCTTCCCTGACGACATCCGCTTCGTGGCCGTGGAGGCGCAGAACACCTACGACATCTCCGAAGAGATGACACCGCCGGTGAAGGCGGCCCTGCCTGTGGCGGTGGACACGGTCCTGCGGATCCTTCGCGAGCCTTTGTGAACTAGAAGTCCAGGGCCTCCACCGACCGGGCCACCCGGCTGCCCTCTTCCTGGGAGGCGTGCAAGGCAACGCACATGCGCCCCTGGTTCAAGGTCGATTGGACGATACGGGCCAAGTCCTCCTCCGAGACCCTCTCCAGCCGCTGCAGCAACTGCTCCTCGGTGACCAGCGACCCCGTCTGAAGGAAGTGCTCGCCCAGGAAGTACATCCGGTTCTCGATGGGCTCAAGCCTGCGCACGATCATCCCCTTGAACCAGCGCTTGGCACGTGCCAGCTCGTCCTTCTCCAGGCCCTCGCGCTTCAACCTCCTGATCTCTTCCGCGACCAGCTGGAAGACCCGCTCACAGTTGTCGGACGAGGTGGAGAAGAAGATGCCGAACGCGCCGCAGTCCGAGTAAGGGTATGACAGGGAGTAGATGGAATACACCAGGCCATTCTCCTCCCTGACCTTCTGGAAAAGCCTGGAGGAATTGCCCGCCGCCAGCAGAACGCTGAGCATGCTCTGCACATAGCGGTCCTCATGGA
>JALOTM010000135.1 GCA_025457905.1 Methanomassiliicoccales archaeon | reverse complement strand
AATCTCATGGTCCTTGATGAGCGCCTCCATGGTCCCTCTAAGCTCCTGGGGCATGGGCCGCGTGGACAGTTCCCGGAAGAGTATGTCCTCCTCCTTGCCGTGGTGGCAGCGATCGGCATAGTTGCGCATGAACCCGACGAGGGCGTCGATGCGCTCTGGGTCCACTCGGCCCGAGCGCGCATTCATGGCTTCCTGTGCCAGCACTGCCGGCATCTTGTCTATTAGGCGGTGCTCGATCATGAGGGGGGCGATGGGCAGCATTCTTCTCATCTTCCCTGCGGAGGGACCATTGTCGCTCCTTGGATAAGCCCTTTAGGGCTCAGTGGAAGAGCGCCAGGAACGGCTCGGGGTCGTCGAGGCGCCTGGCCTCCACCTTGGCTTTGCGCACATGCCTGTCGATGAGGTCCTGCCCCTTCTCGAAACCCCGGTTGGCATCTATGACCTCGATGAGGCGGTCCAGCTCGTCCTCGGAAATATCCTCAGGGCTCTTCGAGAACATGCCTCTGAGCAAGGAACGGCACCTGCTGTCGCCAAGAGAATAGACGATGGGCAACGGCAGGCTCTCCCGGGAGATCCTAGACCGCAGCTCCCAAGCATCATTGAAAGTGTCCTCCAGATCGTCCCTGAGGATGCATACCTCGCCCAGATGCCTGCCGTATCGGCCCAGGGCATCGATCTCCTCCTCGCTCCCACCGCCCAGGATCGCGCCCACCTTGGTGTACGCCTCCACGTCGGAAGCCTTCATGTGCACGATGCGCAGGTACCTCCGGGGCGTAGAGCCGAGGTCCCTGACCAGCGCTAGCTCGTCCATCTCGGCAGAGCCCAGCTCGAAGAGCCCCCTCCGGATCTCGGATACAGACCTCCTCGCCCTCTCCGGGGGAACCCCGGGCATCTCCGCCAGGAGGACGAGGCCACCGATGAGCAGCGCATCCCCGGCCAGGAGCGTGGCCTCCATCCCGTACAATCCCTGGATGGACTTCCGACGGTTTTTTCGCCTCTCGAAGGAGCGGTCGATGATGTCATCGTGGAGGTCGAAGGCCCCCCCTGAAAGCACCAGGGCCTTCGCCGCCGGGCGCACATGCTCGGGTACACCTCCCACGGCCTTGCACGACATAACCATCAGGGCGGCGCGGGTATAGTCCCTCCAACGCTGCGAGAAGCGGCGAAGCACGCGCTCGGCCTTCGACGAGGGCACGCCCTGCGCGAAAAGGTCATCGAAGGCCTCGTCCACGATATCCTCCCCGAGCGACCTGAGCAACTCCCGTGCGTCCGTGAAGCCCACCTCCGATGTATATCGCGGCCCCGGTTCTTCGCGCTTTTGCTGTCGGGGGCGTGATTTAACACTGTGAACCAATCTCGGTAAAGGTCCGACATTTATTCATCGCATAATTATTAAGGGCCGTGAAAACCCGGGGAGACTGACTGTTTTATTATCCCCGTAGATAATACTATCTCCATAGATTTATATGTCATCATTATCTTTTTAGATAACACTTCCCGGCGAAGAGTCGGGAGATTTCCGAGGGGGAAAAGGCAATGAGGAAGGTCAGGTCGACCGAAGCACAGATTTGGCGCTGATACCGAACCGCCCAAGGCGGCGTATCAGATCATCGAAATCCTTTCCGTCATCCCTTTTTATTCTGTTCGCTCTTCGCGCATTCTTCGATCCGCTCGCTCAGGCCGTGACGGCCTGGAACTCACGCTCCAGTAAAGCCACGTGCTGCTCGTCCATGGTCTCCGGGTCGATCGACAACAGCAGGGTGGAATCGGAGACGGAGATCTCGTCCCTAAGGTCGAAGAGCATCGCCATGACCTCGTCCGGAGGGTTGTTCTCCATGATGTACTCCAGGCTGTCGATGATCACCGCCGTGGACTGGCCCTTGTGCAGGAAGTCCGTGACGATGTGGTGCAGGATAGAAAGGTTGGCGGGCTCGATCCGGTCAGGACCAGGTTGCTTGGCCAGCCATATAACCGGGGTCTTCTCGATGCGGTACTCCTCACGCACCATGTCGGGGTGCGAGCGGGTCACCACCAACCCGTTCTTACCACTGGCCAGCAGGCTGAGGAAGAGGCGATAGGAACGGTCTGGCCGCTTCTCCTTCACCATGAGGAACTTGTTGCTCTCGGCCAGCTCCCGGTCCTTTCTCTTCACGCCCCGGATGTCCGTCTCCTTGGCCACTGTGGGAAGGAACAGACGATAGCGCATGATGCCGTAGGCGAAGATTCCCGCCAGGGCCAGGAATCCGGGGGAAAGGATGAAGGGCATGTCCGGGTTGACGGTCTCCATGCCACGGAAGGCGAAGGCATAGGCGACCGGGGAGATGACCCCCAAGGAAATAAGCTGGCTCTGTTTTCGGGTGCGCTCCCATTTGACGTCCCGGCATGTATGGTGCACCATGAATATGGTGACGCAGATGTATCCCATGACGACCGCCGTCCAGATGACGAAGGCAGCCGTACCGGTCACCCCCCAACCGGAGGGGGTGTAGACCACCTCCGCCACCGGCATCACCGCTATGATGCCAGAGAGGACGGCGATGATGATGAGCATGCTCTCCTTGCCACGGAACCAGCCGCTGAAGCGCTCATGCGGGAGGAACGAGGCCAGGTACAGGATGCTGGCGAAGAGCAGCACCACCACGAAGAGCTCGGCGCGTGCGATCCAGAGGGCGAAGTCGTGATCGGGCGCGTAAAGCAGGGCGAAGTCCAGGAAAGAGCCGATGAAGAAGAGCCACATGGACATCAGGAAGGCCTTGGAGATGGGAAAGCCCGGGCTCTGCTTGTAGACGTAGATGCCCATGACTACTCCGATCATGCCCACTATCGGCGATAGCAGGCCAACTGATATCAGATCCACGACTTCGCCTTCGTCTTTTTATTAGGTGCGTATTTAAAAAGGGTTATCAGGTGATTTTCACCGGTGATAATATGGAGGGAGGGGTCGCCTAGGCGACGAGGGCCGGCCCTCGAACCGGCGTTGGCCCGACCTCCTCGGACCGTGAAATGACGGCCGCGGTCATACCTTCGAGGGCCAGGATTTCACCTGATGAAAAGATCGCTTGGGATGGCGCAGCACATCACGACGTAGCATCGGGAGGAGCTCCGCCATGCTCAAGCGACCCAGCGACGGCATCCGCCTGCTCCGATGGAGGCGCCTCCAGACCCATCCTCGGATGACGTGGCCCATGACCACCATGGGGGCCACCTCAGGCGGACCTTCGGCGACAGCACCGCCAGGGCGCGACAATTCTAATACGCAGGAGTGCGTTCGAATGGCATCTCGAGGTGGTCGTCATGAGGGCGATGAGGAAAGCGGCTTGCATGGTTGTGGTCATGAGCATGTTGGCGATCTCCGGAGCGGCCCTCCTGCCAATGAATACGTCCGCCTCGGACCGGGCCGTCGCCTCCTGGACCTTCATGGTCTACCTGGACGGGGACAACAATTTGGAGGGGTACGGCATCGACGACTTCCTGGAGATGGCCTCCGTCGGGTCCAATCCCCAGGTAAGCATCGTGGTCCAGTTCGACCGCAGCCCCCTCACCGGATGGACCGGAGGCTCCTCCGAGTATGACGATTGGAGGAGCACCAAGCGCTTCCTGGTGGAGAGCGGTGACCGGCCCACCTCCTCCTACCAGATCTCCGACCTAGGGGAGGTGAACATGGGCAGCCAGGCTGCCTTGCAGTCCTTCCTGGAATGGGGCATGAACAGCTACCCGGCGAACCATTATGCCCTTGTGCTCTGGGACCATGGGGGCGGCTGGGTGTACGGGGTCTGCTCTGACGACACCAGCTCCGGCGACTCCCTGCTCCTGCCGGAGATCAGGCAGGCCATCACCGGAGCGCAGACCTCGACAGGAAAGACGCTGGACCTTGTGGGCTTCGATGCCTGTCTGATGGGAATGACCGAGGTGGCCTATGAGATGAAGGACCTGACGGACACCGTGGTGTTCTCCGAGGAGACCGAGCCTGGCCAAGGGTGGGCCTACGACAAGATCCTGGCCTCCCTCGTGGCCAGCCCCACCATGACCTCCGACCAGCTGGGAGGCGTGATCGTGAGGGAGT
>JALOTM010000004.1 GCA_025457905.1 Methanomassiliicoccales archaeon | reverse complement strand
GCAACCGGAGCTGGAAGTGACTATCGGGCGGATCGGCGAGAAAGGAAGGACATGACGCCGGAGTTGAACTCCATCGGCGCTTCGCTGTTCACCATATGGGCGGCATCCAACTTCAGCAGTTCTGCATCAGGGAAGGCGCTGGCCATCTCCTCCTGGTAGGCCAATGGGACCAGTATGTCCCTCTTCCCGCCGACCACCAGAGTGGGGACGCTTAAAGTCGGTAGGCGGGGAGTCAGATCATTGGCTAGATGGGCTTGGATGTGCCGGTCGTGGGCCTCTCGGGAAGTGCCCCTCAGCCTGCTCATCCTGACCCCGGCCAAGGCTTCGCCCACCCGGGGATCGACGAAATACCTCTCGCTCTGCAGCCAAGGCACCTCGAAGCGGGCCAAATCCCTCTGGCCCATGCCACCGCGCAACGAGGCGAGCACCGCTTGCAGTAGGTGCCGCTCGAAGGGCGTGGCCTTGGGAGCGGTGGAGCATAGGATCAGGCTGAGGATGCGAGAGGGTCGGTCCAGGGCCATCTGCATGGCTATCCTCCCGCCCATGCCCAGCCCCATGACGTGCGCTTGCTCCAGACCGATGACCTCCATGAGACCCAGTGCGTCCCTGGCCATGACCTCGATGCTCATCGAGGAGTCGGGGCTATCGGTCTTCCCTGTGCCACGGTTGTCGAAGGCCACGGTCATCAGAATGGGGGACAGGGCTGGGACCTGGATCGACCATAGCGTTCGATCCATGGCAAGGTCGGAGATTAGGAGGAGAGGCTCACCTCT
This sequence comes from Methanomassiliicoccales archaeon, assembly GCA_025457905.1. Lineage (GTDB taxonomy): Archaea > Thermoplasmatota > Thermoplasmata > Methanomassiliicoccales > UBA472 > JAJRAN01. The sequence continues at coordinate 13,021 of JALOTM010000004.1, read as the reverse complement.
TCCGCAGACCTCGAAGTTCATGACGATGTCCCTCACCCGTGCGATGGTCGTATCCCATCCTCCATCATATGGTGTGAGCAATCAGTGGAGCACCATCTAGAATAAGGTTCCTTGACCCCCATCTCCCCCATGCCGGGTCCTGTCTGCGCATTGGATGACATAATTTATATATTTGGTCAGACAACTGTCATATAATGAGGATGCACTATGCCCAGCTCCTTGGTCAAGAGCGCACTCGCCAATGCAGAGGCGCAGGGACAGCCAGTGCCACCTACCGGAGAGGACTCCGTCGCTGACGCAGAGATCAGGAAGATCGCCCAGCAGCTCGAGGTAAGCATTAAGATCGTGGGCTGTGGTGGCGGGGGCTCGAACACTATCAATAGATGCGTGGACGCGGGCATCAACGGGGCGCAGCTGTGCGCCATCAACACGGATGCCAAGCACCTCCTAACGGTCAAGGCCCCCACCAAGCTGCTCATCGGCAAGGCCACCACCCGGGGCCTGGGCGCCGGGGCCATTCCTGCCGTGGGGGAGCAGGCGGCCAGGGAGAACGAGATGGACCTGAGGAACTTCCTCAACGGCTCCAACATAGTGTTCATAACCGCCGGCATGGGCGGTGGGACGGGGACGGGCTCGGCGCATTTCGTCGCACGTATCTCCAAGGAGCAGATTCGCGCCCTGACCATCGGCGTTGTTACACTTCCCTTCAAGGCCGAAGGAGAGGTTCGCATGGAGAACGCCCTCGACGGGCTAGAGAAGCTAAGGAGGGTCACGGACACGACCATAGTGGTCCCCAACGACAAGCTCCTGGACCTCGTTCCGAAGCTCCCTGTGGAGGCGGCGTTCAAGGTCTCCGATGAGGTCCTGATGCAGACCATCAAGGGCCTGACGGAGATCATTACCAAGCCCGGCCTGGTCAACCTTGACTATGCTGACATCCTCACCATCATGAACGAGGGCGGGGTCGCCTTCGTGGGCATGGGCGAGGCGAACAAGGAGGACTCGGACGACCCGGTGAAGGACGCGGTGAAGGAAGCCTTGGCCTCGCCGCTGCTCGGGGAGATCAGCGTCAAGGAGTCCAAGGGGGCGCTAATCCGCGTCCTGGGAGGCCCAGACATGACCGTCGACGAGGCGCAGCGCGCCGCGGACTACGTCGGAAAGGCCATCGACCCTCGCGCCAGGATAATCTGGGGATGCAGCATCGAGCCCTCCAATGCGGGCCTCATCCAGGTCCTTCTCATCTTCACGGGGGCGAAATCCCGCTACATGTTGGACTCCATGAGCGCCGACACCGCCTCCCGGCTCGGGATAAGGACCCAGCAGAGGCTGGGTGCGGCCGTGGCCGCGGGCGGGAGGCCCGCGGAGGAAGGGATAGACTTCGTCCGCTGAATCACGATCACCTCCCCCTCTTTTTTTCTACTCCAGGTCGGCCTCTAGACCAGGGAGCGAAGGCTGGCCAGCAAAGGCGATGGACGGGGAAGGGCGCGGACCCAATCCTCGGCCATCCGGGAGAGCTCCTCGCCGATCGCTGCCCTGCTGGCCTGGTCGCAAGGGCTTCCGGCCCCTGACAAGAAGAGGGAGAACAACCTCTCCAGGACAGGAAGCAGATGGACCATGGCGGGGCCGACCAATCTCGCATCGACGCGTTCAGGGGCCGCGGACGGCGGCCCGATTATGACGTGGTGGGCCTTCAGCTCCATCAGCATCTCCTTGCGCTCATGTAGGGGGAGGAGGAGCGATCGTAAGATGCACGGCAGATGGCGTATGGGTGGGTCAGAAGAGAAGAACATGTCGATGTCCCTCCTGGCCATATAGGCCAGCGCCAGGGAGCGCTTTGCACTGTCCTCAGGTCCTGAACCGGCCATGAAATCCAGGTATCCATTCATCCCCGAACGCTCGATGGAATCGAAAATGGACGACATCAGCCTGCGCTGCTCCTCCCCTCCCAGATTGGAGAGCAGGACCGTCTCCCCCTTTTCGGTCGTTGAGGCGTCCAGCAGCTCGAGTATGCACGAATAGGTAAGGCATTCAGCCGCCCTCTCGAGGCCTCGCTCGGCTCCTCGCTCGACCTGGTCGCTAGCATCGCTGCAGTCATCCATGCCAATGGGGAGTGATTGTCCCCGGGCAAGGATAATGGCTTGCGCCCGTGGGAGATTATCCGCGCTGATAGCCTGAGAGTCAGGTTTAAGAGGGTACCCAGGGCTGACAATCCGCTCAGGTCCAGATAGATGATCCGTGCTCTTTACGTCGATGATGAGGAGGCCCTCCTCGAGCTCTGCAAGGAGTTCTTGGAGAGGTCAGGGGACATCAGTGTGGCCACATCCTCCTCTGCCCTAACGGTGGAGGAGAGGCTCTCCTCCGGGGAATTCGATGCCATCATCGCCGACTACCAGATGCCCTCGATGAGCGGGCTCGACCTGCTCAAGTCCATCCGCTCCAGGGGCTCGGACATACCATTCATCCTCTTCACCGGGAAGGGGCGTGAGGAGGTGGTGATCGAGGCCCTCAACTCCGGGGCCGACTTCTACCTCCAGAAGGGCGGCGACCCCTTGGCCCAGTTCGCCGAGCTGGAGCACAAGGTGAGGACGGCGGTCCAGCGCCGGACGATGGAGCAGGATCTGCACAAGAGCGAGGAGAGCTACCGCGCCATCTTCGAGAGCGCCAGCGATGAGATCGCCCTCTTCGACGCCGAGACCGGCTACCTGTTGGATGCGAATGCCGCCACCATGAGGGCGCTGGGATGCTCTTCCATGGAGGAGATGAGGGCCAGGAAGCACACCGGAAGGCCCCCCTACAGCTCTGAGGAGGCCCTTGAGCATCTCCGTCGGGCGATGAGCGAGGGGGCGCACACCTTCGAATGGTTCATAGAGGACCGCCAAGGGCATGCCATGTGGCAGGAGGTGAGGCTGCAGAAGGTGCGCCTCAAGGGCCGCCAATGCATCATGGCCATGTCGAGGGATATCACGGAGCGCAAGGAGAGGGAGATCGCCCTCAGCTCATCAGAGGAGAAGCTGCGCCTGGCCCTCCAGGCGGCCAACGAGGTCACCTTCGAGCTGGACATGGACACGTTGGACATAGTCGGGGGCCGCAGGCTCTTCCAGATGATGGGATATCCTCCTTTCGACGGGCCTGCCAGCCTCGACCTGCTCCAGGACCTCGTGCACCCCGATGACCTGATCATCATAGCCGAATGGCTCGAGGGTGACCGGAGCAAGGTCGTGCATGACATTCAGATCCGTGTGAGGGCCGCCTCCGGCCATTACCGGTGGCTTGGCATCAAGGCCAACCTCGTGGACAAGACGCCCAGCAGCCTAGGGAGGCGTCTGATGGGCACCATAAGGGACATCACCGAGAAGAAGATGGCGGAGGAAGCTACCATACGGAATGCCGAGATCGTCCAGGCCCTGATGGACGCGACCTCGGACATGGCCTTCCTCATCGACTCGGACACGCGCCTGCTTGCGTTCAACGATGCTTTCGTCAACGCTCTGGGAGCCAACAAGGACGAGCTCTTGGGCCGCACCATGATGGATGTCCTGGAGATGAGGAAGGGGAGTGCAAATAGGCCTGTCTCGGCCCTCAGCTATCAGCGCGCGGCCATGCTCCAGAGCGTCATTGCGACGGGCTCGGGGATGAGCTTCCTCGAAGAGTATGGTGGTAGGCATCTGCAGCACACGCTCCGACCTATCCTGGGCGTGAATGACAAGGTGGAGCGCGTGGCCGTGTTCAGCCGGGACGTCACCGACCAGCTGCAGGGAGAGAAGGACCTCGTGGAGAGCGAGGAGCGCTTCCGCGGCTTCATGGAGCAGTCCTCGGACGGGTTGCTCCTCAGCGACGAGGAGGGGCGGATAATAGAGGTCAACCGAGCCGCCCTGGAGGAGCTGGGAGTGGAAAAGGGGGCCATCCTGGGGATGGCGGTCTGGGACCTGCATTTTGCCTCCCTCCAGCCTGAGAGAAGGTCGATGGAGACGTACGAGTCCCTAGTCCGGATGTACGGGGGGGCGTTGCAGACCGGCCAGGGGGATTTCCTGAGCAAGCTGATAGATGAGAGGTTCCAGCTCCGGGGCGGTCGGCGATACGACCTGCAGGTCGTCTTCTGGACGATCCGGTCCAGCAAGGGACACAGGTTGGCAGCCTCCATACGGGACGTCACCGACCGGAAGGCCGCGGAGACCGCCCTGAAGGAAAGCGAGGAGAAGTTCCGGGAGCTCATCCAGCAGTCCACGGATGCCATCATCCTTTGGGATGAGAAGGGTGATGTTTGCGAGTACAATTCCGCATCGGTCTCGCTCCTAGGCATCACAGAGAGCGAGCTGAGGAACCTGAAGGGATGGGACGCCCACCTTCGGTTCCTCCCAGAGGAGGCCAAGGACCCAGAAAGGGTCGCGGCGATGAGGCGGGCGTTTGATGTGGTCCACGAGACCGGAAACGCCCCATTCATGGGAAAGGTCATGGAATTCGACCTGATGAGGAACGATGGATCTAAGAGAACCGTTGAGACGGTTCTGTTCCCCATACAAACCTCGAAAGGCTACAGGATAGGCTCGATCAGCCGCGATGTCACCGAGGCGCGCCAGGCCCAGATGGAGGCCAAGGAGAGCGAGGAGCGCTTGCGCAGCTTCTTCGACGGTGCCTTCGAGGGTGTGTACATCATCGGGCCGGACGGGAGGATCACGGACTGCAACCGGCGCTTGCTGGAAATGATGCAGCTGCGGTCCGACCAGGTCATCGGGACCCATGCGTGGGACCTGATGTACCAGTTCCTTATGGAGGACAGACGGTCGCCGGGGCGCCTCGCGGGCTTTAAGAATATCATATTGGACTCGTTGTCAGGTGGGAGGACCGCCGTGGCCAATGGGCCGATCTCCGCTCGCATCATGCTGCCTGACGGTTCGTCCAGGGACGTGGAGCAAGGGCAGTTCTCCTTCCGCTCCCATCATGGCAACCAGATAGGGGTGGTGGTGAGGGACGTCACGGAGCGCAGGAGGGCCGAGGAGGTCCTGCTCCAGAGCGAGGCGAATTACCGCACTCTCTTCGAGTCCCTTCTGGACTCGGCGGTCATATTCGACCATGCCACAGGGTTGATAATGGACTGCAACCGCAACGGCCTTGATTTCCTAGGGTGCCGCAGCGTTGATGAGGCCAGGAACGAGACAATCTGGAACAGGGGAGGCCTATCCAGGGAGGACGTCCTCTCCATGCTGGCCAGAACCCTCCAGGAGGGCCCTCTGGCCTTCGAGCATGAGATGAAGGGGGAGGATGGAAGGCCCACCTGGGTGGAGCTAAGGCTGCGTATGGTCAGCTACTCGGGGCAGGAGCGCGCCCTGATGATGGCACGGAACGTGACGGAGAGGAAGAGGTCGGAGGAGGCCCTAGTCAATCTTAACCGGAAGCTGAGCCTGCTCGGCAGCATCACCCGACACGACATCCTGAATCAGCTGGCCGCGCTGATGGGCTACCTGCAGCTGCAGCGCGACATGGCCGACCGTCCTGAGGAGCTCGCCAACCTGGCCAAGGCGGAGCGCTCGGCGCAGACCATCCGCCAGCAGATCGAGTTCACCGGTGACTATGAGGAGATGGGCACCAAGCTGCCGCAGTGGCAGCGCCTCGCCGTGATCCTGGACGCGCTCCCGCAGACGAAGCAGCTGTCCCAGTTCCTGGTCAGCCCTGCCGTGCGCCGTCTGGAGATCTACGCCGACCCCATGCTCCGCAAGGTGTTCCATAACCTCCTGGAGAACACCATGCGCCATGGAGGACCCGTGACCCGCGCCTCGGTCGACTGCTATGCGGAGGGCGAGGCGCTCAGGCTCATCTATGAGGACGATGGGGAGGGGGTCCCCGAGGACCAGAAGAGAAGGATCTTCGAGAAGGGCTTCGGCAAGGGCACTGGCCTGGGCATGTTCCTTTCCCAGGAGATCCTGGCCATCACGGACATCGGCATCAAGGAGGACGGCGTGCCTGGGAAGGGGGCACGCTTCGAGATGCGCGTGCCTGAGGGTCGGTTCCGCTTCACCTGATCAGGTACTTTCCTACAACATCCTCATTTCCATGATGATTAAACCTAAGTAGGCTCCCCTCCAATGGGACTTTCCGAGGAGAGGATGATGGCTAAGGAGCTTGCCTTCGATGAGTGCCGTAACTTCTGCAAGGAGGTTGTATTCAAATGCAAGAGCACGGAGGAACTTTCTCCCTTGACCGAGATCATCGGCCAGGACCGGGCCGCCAGGGCGCTTCAGTTCGGCCTCCGCATCCAGGACCGCGGCTTTAACATTTATGTATCGGGATTGCCCGGGACAGGTCGCAAGACCGCGGTCGTCAACTTCATCAAGGAGCTGGCCAAGTCCATGCCTGCCCCCAGCGACTGGTGCTATGTAAACAACTTCCATGACCCGAGCCAGCCGAACGCCATGCCCCTGCCCCCGGGTCTGGGCATAGAGCTCAAGCGGGAGATGGACAAGTTCGTCTCCGGGCTGGGGCAGACGCTCAGAGAGGCCTTCGAGAGCAATGAGTACGCCCAGAAGAGGACCACGACGCTCAAGAGCATCCAGCAGGAGAGGTCGGAATTCATCGATTCCATGAACAAGATGGCGGCGGACGCCGGATTCCAGATCGTCCAATCGCCCATTGGGCTCATGCTGGCCCCGGTGGTGGGCGGCCAGCCTTTGAACGAGGAGCAGATCTCCCAGCTTCCCCTGAAGGTGCAGAAGGACATCGAGAGGAAGCGCGAGGAGCTCCAGGGCGAGGTACAGAAGGGCCTCATCCAGCTGAGGGACATAGACCGCAAGGCGGAGGAGACCGTGGCCAAGCTCAACCGTGAGGTGGCCGCCTTCGTGCTACAGCCGCGGCTGCTGGGCCTCAGGAACAAGTTCAAGGACAGCGAGGAGGTGCTGGACTTCATCAAGCACGTGGAGGAGAACGTACTTGACAACGTCGCGGCCATACTGCAGGCGGAGATGCCCCAGCAGCCTGGGCCCTTGGGCATTCCGATGCAGGCAGACGGCCCCAAGCGCAACTACGTCGTCAACCTGATCGTGGACAATTCCAAGCTGGAGGGGGCCCCGGTGGAGATCGAGACCAACGCCTCTTATTTCCGGCTCTTCGGGGCGAGCGAGAAGGAGGCCAGGTTCGGTGCGCTGTTCACCGACTATACCATGATCCGGGCGGGGGTTGCCCATAGGGCCAACGGTGGCTTTCTCGTGCTGCCGGTGGAGGGGCTGTTCACCGACCCGCTGGCCTGGCCGGCCCTCAAGCAGACCTTGGCCAACGAGAAGCTGGAGATCGAGGAGCCGGCGGCGCGCATGGGCTATATGGTGACCAAGTCCCTGCGCCCCGAGCCCATACCCTTCAAGGCCAAGGTCGTCCTGCTGGGCGATCCTTATGCCTACGATATCCTGTATTCCATGGACAAGGACTTCCGCGAGCTCTTCAAGGTCAAGGCGGAGTTCGACACCACCATGGACCGTTCAGAGGAGAACGTGCAGAAATACGCCGCCTTCGTATGCATGCTCTCAGGGAAGGAGGACCTGCTGCACGTGGACTCGTCCGGTTTGGCGGCCATCATCGAGTACTCGTCGCGCATGGTGGAGGACAAGAACAAGCTGGCCACCCTCTTCGCCGAGGTGGCGAACGTCATCCGGGAGGCCAACTTCTACGCCAGGGAGGAAGGGGACAAGAACATCACCCGGAAGCACATAAACCGGGCGCTGGAGGAGAAGGTCTATCGCTCCAACATGGTGCAGACCAAGATCCAGGAGGCCATAGGCAAGAAGCTCATCCTGCTGCAGACAGAGGGCTCGAAGGTGGGCCAGGTCAACGGCCTGTCCGTGATGGGGATGGGGGACTTCGCCTTCGGCATGCCCTCCCGCATCACCGCCTCCGTGGGCGTGGGCAAGGAGGGCGTGGTCAACATCGAGCGCGAGATCCAGATGAGCGGCCCCTCCCATTCCAAGGGCGTGCTCATACTGGGCGGCTACCTGAACGACATCTATGCCAAGGAGCGGCCGCTCAGCCTCACCGCCAAGCTCACCTTCGAGCAGTCCTATTCGGGGGTGGACGGCGACTCCGCCTCCTCCACGGAGCTGTACGCACTGCTATCGGCGTTGTCCGGAAAACCCATCGACCAAGGCATCGCCGTCACCGGTTCCGTCAACCAGAAGGGCGAGGTGCAGGCGATAGGCGGGGTGAACTACAAGATCGAGGGCTTCTTCGAGGTGTGCAGGATGCTCGGGCTCACCGGCAGGCAAGGAGTGATGATACCAGAGAGCAACGTGCAGAACCTGATGCTCAAGGAGGAGGTGCTGGACGCCATCGAGGCGAAGAAGTTCCATGTATGGTCCGTGAGCACCATCGATGAGGGTATCGAGCTCCTCACGGGTGCCAAGGCCGGGTCGAGGAGGAAGGACGGCAGCTTCGAGCCTGGAACGGTCAACGACCTGGTGCAGAGGCGCCTCGAGGATATGGCGGAGAAGATCAAGGAATACCGAGGATTGTAGAACAGCGTAAAGGGTTACATTTGGCAAGGAGCCGTGAGCTTGTCCCTGGTCCAGCGTAGATGTTGGGACCGCCTGTAGCTCCTATCTTCGCCTCTTGCCACCCGAAGGGGGGTTGGAGGGCTGCCGGGGGATATCGCGAGGCCATTGTCCAGCATCGCAGCGCGATGCCCGGCCCGCCACAGGCTCCTTGCGGACATCATGAGAGGGGGGCGGGCATTCGCTGTTGGCCCTTCATTCTCGTCGAGCCCTTCGCCCTTCCCTCCCCCGGTCCCTGACACCTATTAATAGAAGGGCGTGGAGTAGGACCCGCATGGTCGAGTCCACCCCCTATGAGGTCCTGGAGAGCTTCGAAGGTGTGGAGCTGAGGAGATACCCCTCCGTGGTCATTGCCGTGGTGGAGGGCCTGACTGACGATATTGCATTCCGCATTCTTTTCCGCTACATCTCTGGCGAGAACATGGTGCGGGAGGACATCTCCATGACCGTTCCGGTCATATCCACTGGCGATACCTATCGCCGCATCGCCATGACCAGGCCGGTCATATCCGGGCCGGGATCTTTCGCCTTCGTTCTCCCCTCCCTCTATTCCATCACCACCGCTCCCCGGCCATTGGACGGAAGGATCAGGTTGGTCGGGGTGGGGCCTCGCCACCTGGCGGCGCTAAGGTTCTCAGGCAGGGTCAGGGAGGACCTGGTCCGAACCATAACGGAGCAGTTGATGGAGGTCGCCGGTAGACGTGGATGGGAAGTCAAGGGAGAGCCCCTCCTCATGCGCTACAACGGTCCTGGCACCCCCGGTTTCCTGCGCCGGAACGAAGTGGCGGTCGAGGTCGACCCCGGGAAAAAATAGTATAGGCCATCGTCCCTTCAGCGTACGAGGTGAGGACATGGCATGGATGGACACCGTCGCGGAGAGGGAGGTCGCAAGGGACCGCCTCAAGCTGGGGGATTACATCGGCGAGTCCATCATCATCGTGCTTACCGCGCTGGTCGCCCTCTTCTTCGTAGATAACCAGATGCAGGAGACAGGCTTTTTCACCTCCGATTTCGGGGCGGTGGAGATGGCCTTGTTCTATGGAAGCCTTCTCTACGGGATGGTTCCGCCCGTCCTACGGATGATCGGTGGGCGGAGGAACGCGGTGCGGCCCTTCGAGGTGCTTGGCAACGTCATCTTCATCGTGGCGGCGGTCTACCTGCTCTATGTCTTCCCCTTCGACATGAGCCACCTGACGGACCTGTTCCCGTCCAGCCTCAAGTTCATCCTGGACTGGATGACCGATGACATAGCCAAGCTCCTGTTCGCCTTCGCCGCGATCGTCAGCATGTTGGCCGCGGTCTGGACAGCGTTCCTCTACGTGGTGGTCAGGAGGAGGCTCGCGCGAGCCCCTCCCGCGTGAGGGGGCGCGTCTAGTTTATTAGCGGCGGTAGGAGATATCTACATCATGCGCCTCATCACCATGTACAAGAGGGTAGGAGAGGCCAAGCTCGAGCTCTACGGATGCCCGATCGGCTGCCGGTTCTGCGCTCACAAGTCCCGGGAGAAGAGGGACGTGCCCCTGGACCAGGTGATAAAGTTCTTCTCGGAGTACGAGACCAAGCGCGTATTCATCGGGGGCGCCGAGCCGGCAATGCAGAAGCGCGAGCTGCTGGAGCTTATGAAGGCGCTGCGCAAGCGCGGCAAGGAGATCACCCTGAAGACGGTGGGCACCGACCCCGCCTTCCTCAAGGACACGCTAGGGCTGGTGCACCGCTACATAATCGAGGTGCGGGCTCCGCTGGATGACGTGGAGGCGATCCGGCGGATGACCTCGCTCGACGAGGATGCGGCCAAGGCCCACTTGGCCGACCTCAAGAACAGCCTGGAGGTGCTGAAGGGGCAGAAGGTGAGGTCCATGACCAGGGTCCTCCCGACCATCATCGATCCCGAGCGCATGGAGCGCATGGGCCAACAGCTGGAGGGATATGTGGAGGAGGCGCAACTGATCCAGTTCATGAGCGGTGGCAACGACGTGCCCTTCGAGGGCTCGGACCGCCCCAGCCCTCCCTTGGAAAGGATGGAGGAGCTGGGGGAGATAATGCTCCGCCATGTGCCCGTGGTCCTTCTTCAGGGGGACGGCATAGATGCCACCATGAAGCGCTGAGGATCGCCTGCCAATAACTAATAGGCCAAAAGAGCATCCCTGCCCGAGATGGAGAGCAGGACCTTCGAGTTCGGTCTCAGGGGCACCCCCGAGGAGATGGTGAGGTCGGTGGCGGACTTCGCCAAGCAATACAAGATGTACTTCAAGGGGAACTACGAGAGCGGGAGCTTCGCCGGCGGACCGCGCATCCTGGGCCTGGACTTCAAGTTCAAGGGCACCTACCAGGTCAAGGGCAAGAAGGTGCTCATCACGGTCACGGAGAAGCCGCCGTTGGTCAGCTGGGAGCAGACCCGCAAGGTGCTCTCGGACTTCGTAGAGAAAGGGGTCAGACCAACCTAGTGCCAGCGTTGTAGGAGGCGCTCTGGTCCCATACCTCCAACGGTTCAAGATACCAGACGCTGGTCATCTTAAGACCCATGGGGGCGAGCTTCTCGTTCATGGCCTTCAACTGGGGCCCGGCCTTGGCCTGCTTAACGATGCGGCATCGGACCTCGTAGCTGTTGACGCCCAGCGCCACCAGCACGGCCGCCAGCTCACCCTTCTCCATCATCACGCGGAGGTTCTGGCTGCTCCGCTTCATGACCAGGGTGCCGAAGACTATGGTGCGGGGGTCAGGGGCGCTCACACTACCCACGATGATGGCGTGCACGTCTCCCTCCGGGGTCTTGCTGGCCACAACCTTGGTGGCCTTGTCGCTGTTCAGGAGATCGAACACTTCCTTGGGCAGCTCGACCATAAGCCTCGTCCTCAGGACGAAGGTAGCGACCGACGGCTATTTTATTCCATCCCGATGGACCTGCCAAAAGAGGATGGGATTCCCCAAATATTATCAGGCGCGCCCTCGATGGGCTTGGCATGGCCGAGAGGGACGTTGGGGTGGGGTCGATGGCCCCTGACTTCGAGCTCCAAGGCACTGACGACGTCCCCTTCCGCCTCAGCCATCAGCTGTCGTTCGGTCCGGTTATGCTGATGTTCTATCCCAACGACTTCGGCATCGTGTGCTCGCTGCAGATGCGGGAGTTCAAGGCCATGGAGGAGCTGAAGGCCAAGGTCCTGAGGCCAGTGGGCATCAGCCGCAACTCCATCCTCACGCACAAGCAATGGAAGGAGAGCATGGCCATCCCTTTCCTGCTTCTCACTGACCCGGAGGGGGAGGTGTGCGAGCGCTATGCCGGCCTGCAGACCTCCGGGCTCCTCAAGGGAATGCCCCGCCGCTCCATCTTCATAATCGGCAGGGACGGAGTGGTAAGGTATCGCTGGGTATCGTCCGCGGAGGGTGTTCCCCTACCCTTCGAGGAGATCAGGTCGGCGGTCGCCGGGATGGAGCTCTAGCCTTCCTTCTTGGTGAGCCCGCAGAGCTCCAGGCTGACCTTCCACAGGCGCCTGGCCATGTCGGCGCTGTAGGACATCTCCGACGACTCCTGCTCCTCCTTGTCCTCAAAATACTTACCAGATACGCCATCAAGCTCCGGCGATGTGGCCAGGTAGATGGTGGTCTCCGCCGCCTTCTCCGCGCTCTTGCCAAGCAGGTCGGTCATGCGCTTGGACAGGCTGGTGAGAAGACCGGCGTTGTAGCCCAGGTGGGTCTTGGCCAGGCCAGGGTTGGAGGCGTTGCAGGTGACCCCTTTGCACTCGTTCCTGCGGGCCAGCTCGTAGGTGAAGAGCATGGTGGCCAGCTTGGAGGAGGCGTAGGCCTTCTGCGCGGAGTACTTCTTGGTCATCTGCAGGTCCTCGAAATCGAGGCGGCCGCGCTCGTGCTGCGTGGCGGAGACGTTCACGATGCGGGACGGAGCGCATTCGCAGAGCATGTCCAGCAGCAGATTGGTTAGAAGGAAGTGGCTGAGGTAGTTCACCTGGAAGGTCATCTCCAGGCCGTCGGAGCTCTCCTGCCTCTTCCCGAAGACCGCTCCCGCGTTGTTCACCAACACGTCCAGCCTGTGGAAATCGCGCCGGAAGGCCCCGGCCATGGACCTGATCTCCTGCAGGTTACCCAGGTCGGCCAGCAGGTAGTAGACGGCAGGGTTCCTGGTCTCCTCCTTGATGGAGGCGACGACCTCCTCGGCCAGCTTGGCGTCCCTGCCGTGGATCACCACGGTGGCCCCCAGCGTGGACAGCGCGGTGGCGGTGGCCTGTCCCATGCCAGAAGTGGCACCGGTCACCAGAGCTACCTTGCCAAACATGGTCGACGCTATGCCCCCGCCCCCATTCTGCCTAGGACGCATATCTGCATATTAATGATTTGCCAGGCCCGATGGCTAAGGTTGAAATACGCCGAGTGGCAAAGGAGGATGTTGGTCCAGCAGTACGCTGGCCACCAGGATGTGCCCGAAATGCCCAAGAGGAAAATATTGTTCATATGCTCCCACAACGCGGCCCGGTCGCCCATGG
>JALOTM010000134.1 GCA_025457905.1 Methanomassiliicoccales archaeon | reverse complement strand
CCAGCGCATGGCCCTGCTACAACCTCGCTCCGGCCGCATGTTCCTCTTCGCCCCGGTCGGCGTGGACGAGGGCTGGACGGTGGCGCAGAAGGTGGAGCTGGCAGAGCGGGGGGCGATGCTCCTCAGGCGCATGGGAATAGAGCCAAGGATCGGCATGCTCTCGGGCGGCAGGAGGTCGGACCGAGGCCGGCACCGCTCAGTGGACCGCACGCTCGACGATGCGGCGGAGGCCGCGGGCATGCTGAGGTCCATGGGGTTCCGGGCCGAGGACAAGGAGATCCTCATCGAGGACGCGGCCAGGGAATGCGACGTCATCATCGCCCCGGACGGTATCTCCGGGAACCTCATCTTCCGCACCTTGCACTTCCTGGGCGAGGGGAGGGCCATGGGGGCGGTCGTGCTCAACATCGACAGGGTTTTCGTGGACACCTCCCGTGCCAAAACCAGCTACCTGGACTCCATCGCCATGGCCTCGGCCCTGGCCGGAGGGCGCTGACGAAAAGGCTCTAATATGCCGCCCCGCCTGCCTCGTACCATGAGGCTCGAGATCGATGGTCGGGACGCGGGCATCAAGTTCTCCGCCTGCCACTTCATACCTGGGCACGACAAGTGCGGGAGGCTGCACGGGCATGCATACATCATCCGGCTGGTCCTGCACGGCGAGCAGGGCGAACGCAGCATGGTGATGGACTTCGTGCCGCTTAAGAGGGCCCTGAGGGCCATAGCCGACGAGCTCGACCATCACATCCTGCTGCCGGGCAACTGCCCCCACCTGAAGCTGAGCATCGGGGAGGAGGTCACGGTCCTGACCAATGGGAAGAGGTACGTGTTCCCTCTGGAGGACGTCATCGTCCTGGACGCGGAGGAGACGAGCGCCGAGGAGCTGGCGCGCATCCTGCTGTCCATGCTTCTGGAGAAGGTGCAGTTCCCCGCCAACGTGCGCTCCGTGGAGCTCGGCGTGGACGAGGAGCTGGGGCAGAGCGCCTGGGCGTTGATGGAGCTGAGGTGCTAGCCCATGCCCAGGGCCGTCTCCCTCCTCTCCGGAGGGCTGGACTCGACCGTGACCATGGCCAAGGCCATATCCATGGGTTACGACGTCCTGCCCCTGAGCTTCCGCTATGGCCAGAGGCATTCCCGCGAGCTCGAGGCGGCAAAGGCCGTGTGTCATCATTACGGGATTAGGAGGCATATCGTGGTGGACCTCGACCTAAGCTCTTTCGATACCAGCGCCCTTACCTCCAAGAAGGTAGAGGTCCCCAAGGATCGCTCCCTGGAGGAGATGGGGGCGGACATCCCCGTGACCTATGTTCCCGCACGCAACATGATATTCCTCAGCGTTGCCGCCGGGCTGTGCGAGACGGTCGGCGCGGGCAGCATCTTCATCGGCGCCAACGCCCTGGACTATTCCGGTTACCCAGACTGCCGTCCGGAGTTCTTCCAGGCGTTCGAGAGGGTCCTTGAGGTGGGCACCAAGGCCGGGGTGGAGGGCACTCCCATCAGGGTACAAGCGCCCATCCTCAGGATGAGCAAATCGGACATCGTCCGCCTCGGCAAGGAGCTCAAGGCCCCCCTCCACCTCACCTGGTCCTGCTACCAGGGCGGGGAGAGGGCATGCGGCCGCTGTGATTCCTGTCTCCTACGGCTCAAAGGTTTTAAGGAGGCTGGTTATGAGGACGAGGTACCCTATGAGGTTCTGAGATGAAAGTGATCGAGATCTTCAGGTCCCTTCAAGGAGAGGGCGTTCTCATCGGCACGCCTACCACCTTCGTGCGCTTCCAGGGATGCAACCTGCAGTGCCAATGGTGCGATACGGGATATGCCCGCGAAGGCGGCGAGGAAATGTCTGTGGAGCAGATCCTCGAGAAGGTGGAATCCTACAAGACGCAGTTCGTGTGCCTCACCGGAGGCGAACCGCTCCTGCAGAAGGACATCATCAGGCTAATGAACAGGTTGCTGGAGAGGCTTTACCATGTCACCCTGGAGACCAACGGCTCCATCAGCCTGGAGGACGTCCCCTGCGCGGAGAACATGCTCATCTCCATGGACATCAAGTGCCCTTCCTCAGGGATGCACGAGAAGATGATGTTCAGCAACCTGGAGCTTCTCTCCCCCGCCGACCAGCTCAAGTTCATCGTCGCCGACAAGGAGGACCTGAGGTACGCGGAGGACATCCTGAAGACCCATGAGGTTAGGAGCAGCATCATCTTCACCCCCGTGGGCGGCCTGGACCTGGAGCCAGTGGCCAAGTTCGTGCTCAGCAAGAGGCTCAACGCGCGCGTCCTCCCACAGCTGCACAAGCTCATCTGGGGCGATGCCAAGGGCGTATAGTAAAGCATTATAACGGTACCAGGCACTTCCCCTTCGACATGCCCGATGGAGACGCTGGTAAGGTCCAGGAGGTATGCCCTCCTCAGGAGCTGCCGCTCACTGACAGGCGGTACATCGGCCTCATGGTGATGTGCGCCCTGGTCGGGGTGGTGGCGGGGCTACTGGTGACGGTGTTCTTCAGCATAGTCACGCCCGGCATTAATTTCCTGTGGACCGACCTGCCTGAGCAGCTCGGCGTGGGCGAAGCGCCTTCCATTTATTACTATACGATAGGGATGTGCCTCGTCGGCGGGCTGATCGTCGGTCTGATCGTGAAGTACACCAAGGAGCCGGCCACGATCCTGGCCGAGGAGATGGACGAGGTCGCCTCGGAGATGCGCATGGCCCCGCGCAAAGGCATCGTCAACATGGTCCGGGGCATGGTCGCGCTCATCTTCGGAGGGGCCGTGGGGCCCGAGGGACCCCTTGTGGCTGGTTCGGGCGCGGTGGGGACCTGGCTGGGGGAGAGGCAGAAGCTGCCCAAGACCGGGGTCATGGCCTATACATTCTCCAGCCTGTGCGGGGTCATGGGCACGTTCTTTGGCTCGCCCTTCGCCATGCCCATCCTGACCATCGAGGGCTCATTGGAGAAGGGCAAGATGTCCTGGCGGCTACTGCTCCCTGGGATAATCGCCGCCACGACCGGGTACGCCGTATTCTACTACTTCACCAAGTACGTGTTCGGAGGGGAGTACATCTTCCCGCCCTATGAGGGCCTGGCCCTGGTGCACCTGCTCTACGCGGTCCTTCTGGGGGCCATCGGCGCAGGGGTGGGCCTGCTGTTCATATACACGTACCAAGGGATGCGCAGGGCCTCGGCGCCCTTCAAGAAGTACCCGCTGACCCTGGGCTTGGTGGGCGGGCTCGTCCTGGGGGTCATAGGATCTTTCATCCCGCTGGTGATGTTCAGCGGCGAGCACCAGATACAGGAGGTCATCGACGACGCCGCCGAGATGGGCGTGCTGGTCCTCCTCTTCCTGGCTCTGCTCAAGATATTCCTATCCAACGTCTGTATCAGCACGGGCTGGGCTGGGGGGTACATCTTCCCGCTCCTCTTCTCCGGTCTGGCCATGGGCATGGCCGTGAGCCTGTTGCTGCCTTTCATACCCGCCGCGGTGTGCATGGTCTGCGTGATGGGAGGGGCCTTCGTAGCCGTGTTGAAATCCCCCATCGCCGTGGCCATGATCACGGCCGTCCTCTTTTCCACCTCGTTGGTGCCAGTCACGGCAGTAGCGGTGGTCACGGCCGTGGTGCTGACATTCTCCATACCGCTGATCCCCAACGACGTGGAGGGAGGCAAGGCGGGCTCGTGAGCGGCTGGTGAGACCAGCGTGACATGGCCTAGCAATGGTTATATATAATCAATCCTCTACACGGGGAATGCCGGACGAGGACAGCCATGGACGCCAGCAGCAACATCCGTGATTTGCTTTTGCGCGTGCTCCTAGCCCCATTGCTGTGAGCTCACCGGTCGACAAGGGCCCATGGTCCGTGTCGGACTGAGGTGATTGAATGCCAAGGAAGAATGAGGATTGGACCGAGAGGAAAGGGATATTCACCAGCCACTTCAACGATGAAGTGGACACCAGCTCGGTCCCGGAACGCGTCGAGATATTCGACACCACCCTGAGGGACGGAGAGCAGACGCCAGGAATCGCCCTGTCCGTGGAGGACAAGGTCAGGATCGCCGAGGCTCTCAGC
>JALOTM010000133.1 GCA_025457905.1 Methanomassiliicoccales archaeon | reverse complement strand
GTGGTCGCGGCCTATGTCATCGTGCCAGGCTCGTTCGTGATCGACTTCGGCCCTGGCGTCGCACTGGAAGGCTCGGGCTACCTGCTGGCCTTCGCGCTGCTGTCCATCGTCTTCTTCCTGATGGCCCTGGTGGTCCTCATCGCCGCCTGCGGGATGCTCTGGCTGTTCAGCGAGGCCATGGCCCGCATCCTCCCTGGCTTCCTGGAACGCGTCCGAGGGGCGCGCCTCGACGGCACCGACCCCCTGCTGACCAGGCTGTCCACCTGGCTGGTGGACGTGCCCTGGGTGCTGGACCCTGGTTCGCTGGAGCTGGACCTCCGCTCGAAGGAGAGGTCCCTGAGGAGATGGTACGAATCGGTCCTCTGGCAGATGGCCTTGGGCCTCCTTCTGGCGGTGTACATCAGCCTGAACCCTGTGCTCCTGCAGTCCATGGACTATTCGCAGACCTTCGGGCTGCTCTCGCTCTCATCGCTCCTCATACCCCTCCTGGTACTTCCTTGGTCGGCATTGGAGGCCATAGGGGCCAGGATAAAGGGGGTCAGGTACGACTTCATGCTCCATGAAGGGGCCAAGGCCAGGATGCTGCAGACCATGGTGGCCCTGGGGACCATATTCCTGATCGTCCGCCTGGCGGTGGAGGACGTGGGGGCCGAGACCTTAGCCCTGAGGTTCGCAGGGTACGCCGTGGGGCTATTCTTCCTCTCCGCCTTCGTCTCCTTCGTGTACTTCAACTACTTCGAACGTGACCTGGTCAGCCGTCTCGCTGAGTCCCTCAAGCAGAGATACCAGACAAGTACATCGTGATATTGCCTAAGTAGGATTACTTTCACCCATATAGGCAAATTATATATATCCTCTTTGGCACAGTAATTATCGGCGCGCCGAAAGGGCGCCAGGGGGAAGTGAACACGTTAGGAGAGAAGGCTTGGGAATGCCGAGGCAAGATAATCGGCCTGAGAGTGTTGGAGAACGGAAAGATGGAGATGACCGGGACCGTGTCTGGCAGGATGTTCGACGGTGACATGTTCACCTCGTACTTCAGCTACGACATGCAGATGCGGGGCGACGGGACCGCGCATGGCTCCATACGAGGGATGTTCCGGACGCTGTCCGGCGCCTCGGGGACGTTCACCGGCGAGGGGAACGCCGTCATGGGCCCCGATGGGTCCTCGAAGCACCGGGGCTGCCTGTGCTACAGCAACCCTCCCGGCAAGTATGCCACGTGGAACGGCGTGGCCGTGGTCTTCGACTACGACGTGGACAAGGACCAGAACATCTCCGCCGTCGGCTGGGAATGGAAGTAAGCGGGGCATCCCGCCCCTTTTTTTTTATTTCTTTCAGATGAGCCGCTTGCCCGCGTCCGGGCCAGAGGCGCACTGGTAGACCTCGGTTATGTTCAGCACGATCAGCGAACGGCACACGAGGTCAGCCCTCTTGGCGCTCACCATGCCCTTCATCTTCTCGTAGTCACTGCCCGACTCTAAGATCCTCACGTCCCCTTTGATTTTCAGGCATCCCTTCACCCCCGGCGTCCAAACGCTCAGCGCGGCGCGCGGGTTCTTCCTCAGGTTCTCCAACGTGGCCTTCATGAACTGATTGCCGATCCAGATGGTCTCGGGATCCATTAGGAAGACAGCTCCGACGGGGGCCACGTTAGGCTCTCCCGCCTTGGTGGCGGTGGCTAGGGCGAAGGTCTTGGATGACTTGACGAAGTCCATCATCTCCTGCGTGAGCTCGACCATGCGGGTGGCATCCCCTCAGAAGCTAATCATCCTTGCCCTAGGGCAGCCTCCTCCCGCAGTTGCCGCAGAACTGTTGCCCCTGAACCGGCGCGCCGCAGCTCGGGCACCGGCCTTGGGAATAGGCCAGCTGCCCTTGTCCTGGAGGCGCCTGAGCCCTGGAACGCTTTCCCCTGGAAAGTAGGACCACGAGCACCGCCACCACGGCCAGCACACCCACACCAGCCAGCACCCACATGAGCATCGTGCCGGCTCCCAGGGGGGGCTCCTCGGCCACGGCCTTGGTCGAGGAGGCCGTCTGGCCCATCCCGTTGGCGTTCTCCGCCACCACCCAGTAATAGTACGTTGTGCCCTTGGCCAGGCCCTGGTGAGTGAAGCTTGTGGTGGCGGTGGTGCCTACCTCCGCCCGGTCCGACCCGTCCGACTGCTGACCACAAAGGACGTGGTAGACGGTTATGGGGCTGCCGTTGTCCGCCGGCGCCTGCCAGCTCAGCACAATCCGGTCCGCATGGCACTCCGTCTGCACCGAACTGACCGGCCCAGGAATGACCATGGTGCCGGACATGACCACATGCGCCTCCGTCGAGGCCGCGCCTTTCCCGAAGGAGGTCACCGCCCTGACTGTATAGTAGTAATCCGCCCCGGAGCTGACGTTCACGTCCCTGAAGCTGGTCCCCGCCACGGAACGGTAGAAGACGGTCGCTCCAGGCCATGATGAGCGGAGCACCTCATAGCCGACTATGGGATTGCCACCATCCGTGGAGGGCGCCTGCCAGCTTAGGCTCACACCATCCTCGTCGACCACCGCCTCCAGGCCTTGGGGGGCGGAGGCCACGGTCTGGAGCCTGATGCCGTATTGAGGTATCGGCTCAGCATCCATGAAGAAGAAGCCCTGGTAGGCCTCCACCATGGCGTAGTAGGTACCAGGGTCGAGGGGTCCCACATCCAGCATGGAGAAGTAGCCGTTACCGGAATCGTCGTCCATGGCCAGCTCGTCGGAGGGCACCCCGGAGCTGGAGAACAGCGTGAGGATGGTGTCGCCCTCCACGCCATAGGTCTCCAGCACCAGGCGGGATGATGAATATAGTTCGATGATGTACCAGTCCACGTCCGCGCCGCCGTCGCCGATGGAGTGCGCCTGGTCTTGGCCGGGGACCAGCGAGGTCCCGGTTTGGTAGGTGTCGTCGCTCTCGTAGGCATCGTCCGAGGAGAAGGCGGTGAGGTTGAGGGTGTACTCAGGGATCTCGTTGTCGTTGTAGTACTCCTCCACCATTACATAGTACTCTCCAGCGGCCAGATCGCTCTGTGAGATGAGGGAGAAGAGGCCGACCCCGGTATCGTCGTCCGAATCCACCTCATAAAGGTACCCATCCTCCAGGACATAGAGCCAGATGCGAGTGTCGCCCACCGTGCCCCAGGTCTCCACCCTAACATTGAGGGAGGTATCCAGGACGAACCAGGCCCAGTCCACGTCCGCGCCGCCGTCGCCGATGGAGTGCGCCTGAGAGGAGCCCAGCTCGAGCTCGCTCGCGTCCACTGCGTCATCATCGGGCTCGTAGGCATCGCCCGCCGAGGGGACCCGGACCTGCAGCTCGTAGTTGCCTATCTCAGCGTTCCCGCCGTACTCGGTCACCTTGACATAGTAGGTGCCCGCGGCCAAGCTGGCCACAATGCGGGAGAAGTACCCTACGCCGCCATCGTCGTCGTAGGCCATCTCCGTTGTCGGGACGCCTGAGGAGTTGTAGAGGAAGAGCTCGGTGTCGCCGCTGACCCCCGAGGTCTGAACCACGATATCGCTGGCCTGGGCCAGCTGGAAGGTGCTCCAGTCCACGTCCGCGCCGCCGTCCGTCAAGGAATGGTACTGCGGCTGCCCCAGGGTTAGGAGGCTGGCCTGAAGGTAGCTGTCATCGTCCTCGTAGTCGTCGGCCACCCCCACCGCGCCCCCACCGTTGAAGAAGATGTCGAGGAACTCGTCCCATGTCGTCACCGAGGCCAGGGTGGCGTCTGAGCGGTACCCCACCAGGTTGAGGTCAGATATCACGTCCGGGAAGTAAATCGCCAGGCCATGAGCGCCCGGCCTCAGGGAGCCGCTGGCCTCGTACAGCACCGCCGCGTCCACGGCCTGCATGACCTGCGTGGCCGAATCCGTGAGGGATGTGGTTATGGAAGCGGTCTTGACCTCGTAGGCGAAGTCGTAGAGGTCCACGAACATCTCATATTCAAAGCTCTCGGCCCTCGACCTAGCCTGACGGATCGCTGCCTCATGCACGGCCCAAGAGGAGGCGAGCTGGGAGGAGAAGGCGGACAGCGACACGGACAGGGCCTGCATCTCCGTGGCGGTCACCGATGAC
>JALOTM010000132.1 GCA_025457905.1 Methanomassiliicoccales archaeon | reverse complement strand
ACCACCGCCAGCTCGGCCAGGTCGAAGGGGTACTCCTTACTGCCGTAGGGTGTGGTGGTGGAGTACGACTTGTATGGCGTGGTGGTCGAGGCCTGGCCTCCGGTCATGCCGTAGATGAAGTTGTTGATGCAGATGACGTTGATGTCCACGTTCCGTCTCGCGGCGTTGATGAAATGGTTGCCGCCAATGGCGCCGATGTCCCCGTCCCCCGAGAACACGATGACGTTGAGGTCCGGATTGGCCAGCTTGATGCCTGTGGCCACCGCCAAGGCGCGTCCATGGGTGGTATGGATGCTGTCCGCGCGTATGTAGCCGATGATGCGGGAGGCGCACCCGATGCCCGACACGAACACCGTCCTGTCCTGGTCCATGCCCACCTGGTCGAAGGCGCGGTAGAAGCAGTTCATCACCGTCCCGATGCCGCATCCGGGGCAGAACATGTGCGGCCACCGGTCCTCCCGGAAGAGGTCGAAGAACTCCATTCAGCCCGCCTCCAAGAAGTGCTCAAGCTGCCTGGGGGAGGGGACCTCGCCGCCCACGTCCGAGAATAGCCTGACCCTCCTGCAGCCCTGGCCGCAGGCCACGGTGTGGACCTCGGTGAAAACCTGGCCCAGGTTCATCTCCGCGACCACCACCTCCTGGCTGCCGGCGATGGCCTGACCCAGCTTCTCGGCCGGGAAGGGCCAGATGGTCTTCAGGGTGACGAGTCCCACATCCTCGTGGGCGCGCATCACCTCCCAGGCGGGGTAGTTGGTCGAGCCGTAGGCGACCAACATGCGCCTCGAACCGGGGCGCTGCACCTCGATCTGGCAGATATCTGCGCTGTGCCTGGAAAGCTTCTCGTGGAGGCGGATCACCAGCTCCTGGTGCACCTCTCGGTCGCTGGTCGGGTACCCGGCGATGTCGTGGGTCAGGCCGGTCACATGGACCCTGGCGCCGGTCCCGAAGATGGGCATCTTGGGCACCAATGACTCATCATAGGCAAAGCCGTCATGCCAGACCTTGTCCTTGCGCACCATGCGGTCCACGACCTCCAACCTGTCGGGCACGGCGAACTTGCCCCTCATGTGCCCTATCTCCGCGTCCGAGAGAAGTATGGTCGGGACGCGATAACGCTCGGAGAGGTTGAAGGACCTCACCGTGAGGTCGAACATGTCCTGAACATTGGCCGCGGCCAGGGCGATGGTCGGATAGTCTCCGTGCGAGCCGTACTTCGCTTGCATCACATCCCCTTGACCGACCATGGTGGGAAGGCCCGTCGAAGGGCCCCCTCGCATGACGTCCACTATGACCAGCGGGGTCTCGGTCATGGCAGCGTAGCCGATGCTCTCCTGCATGAGGGAGAAACCTGGCCCGGAGGTGGCGGTGAGCGATTTGGCTCCGGCCCAGGAGGCCCCAATGCAGGCGGAGATGGAGGCGATCTCATCCTCCATTTGCAGGAACACGCCCCCCTCCTCGGGCATCCTCAGGGCCAGGCCCTCGGCGATCTCAGTGGAGGGGGTGATGGGGTATCCCGCATAGAACCTGGCGCCTGCGCATATGGCGGCCTCCACGCAGGCCTCGTTGCCTTGCATGAAGAAGGTCCCGGGGGGTAGCCTCATTCCGATCCGCCCTCCTCGTTCCATGTCAGGGCCTGGTCGGGGCAGGTGAGTATGCACATCTCGCAAACGGCGTTCTTCCTCGTCCGTCGCTTGAAGTTGGGGCACCGCTCAGGGTGCGCTATCCTCGGCGGAACGTAACCGCGATCGCTGATGTCCTTGCCCTCCTCGAAGACTCGGCTGGGGCAGACCGCCACGCACAGGTTGCATCCCTTGCAATACCTATGGTTGGCCCTGACCTGCATGAACCGCACTTCCTGGCTTTGCCATCGGGCTTAGTGGAGATATAACTTTCTTCAGTATGTTAATGGCCCAAAGGGTCTGGCCTACCAACGCTTTTATATGCCTGGGTCGATGTAATCGACATGTCCCTGGTCACCCGGGTCATGGAGCTCAAGAGGGAGCGTAACGCGGTCATCCTCGCGCACAACTACCAGATGCCCGAGGTGCAGGATGTGGCGGACTTCGTGGGCGACTCACTCGGGCTCAGCGTGCAGGCCACCAAGACCCGTGCGGACGTGATCGTCTTCTGCGGCGTCGACTTCATGGCGGAGAGCGCCAAGGTGCTCAACCCTGCAAAGACCGTGTTGCTGCCGGAGCTGGAGGCCCAGTGCCCCATGGCGGCCATGCTGGACGTGGAGGGGCTGCGGAAGCTCAAGGCGCGGCATCCCGACGCCGAGGTAGTCGGATACGTCAACACCTCGGCGGCCACCAAGGCCGAGATGGACGTTTGCTGCACCTCATCTAATGCGGTCAAGGTGGTCTCCTCACTCGAGTCCCGGAAGGTCATCTTCGTGCCGGACGAGAACCTGGGCAGATGGGTGCAGCGTTCCGTCCCGAAAAAGGAGATGGTCCTCTGGCCAGGGTACTGCCCGACCCATAACTCCGTGACGCCGGCGCAAGTGCTGAAGGAGAAGGAGCACCATCCCAAGGCCAGGATCGTGGCTCATCCGGAGTGCAGACCGGAGGTGCTGGACCTGGCGGACGCGGTCAGGTCCACCGAGGGAATGATCAATTACGTGCGCGATTCCCCTGACTGGGAGTTCATCATAGTGACCGAGCGGGAGCTCCTGCACCGGCTCAAGAAGGAAGCCTCTGGAAAGCGCTTCTACTCCATCCCAGGCATGATCTGCCCCAACATGAAGCGCATAGGCCTGGGCTCGGTCGTGGCCTCCCTGGAATCCATGAAGGAGGAGGTCGTCCTTCCCGACGATATTCTGGAAAGGGCCCGACGGCCGCTGGAAAGGATGATGGCCATAGGTAGAGGGGATTAATTCAATTAATTTTATTAAAAAATAGAAAAAAAGATTGGGACCGAGTCCTTCTAAGGCCTGTATCCCGGGGGAGAGCGGTAGTTGAACTTGTCCTGCTCCCTCTTGTTAAGGCGCCTTATGAGCAGCAGGGCGATGAGCAGCCCT
The DNA here is from genome assembly GCA_025457905.1 of Methanomassiliicoccales archaeon. Lineage (GTDB taxonomy): Archaea > Thermoplasmatota > Thermoplasmata > Methanomassiliicoccales > UBA472 > JAJRAN01. The sequence goes on along the minus strand of JALOTM010000132.1, from coordinate 1,116 downwards.
ATGCACACCACCACCACGCCGACAAAGAGCACCAGGACCACCGTCTTCAGGGCGTCATCGGACATCTGCAGGGCCTCCGCGAAGACGGACGGGTCATGCATGACATCGGCGCCCATGGGGTAGATGTAGCCCCCCAGCACCACCAGGAGCTTAAGGTGGCCGTCGTGGCCGTCCAGGTCCTGCCCGAGGAGGAGGTCGGCCTCGTCCCCGACATGCACCTGGTAGCGCATCTGCTGCTCCTCGCCATCCACGGTGACGTTGCTCACCCAGGTGAGCTCCCCGCACCTCTCCCAATTGTCCTGGGAGGTTATGGCGGTGTTGCTCATCACCTGGACCGACTGCCGGGGGAGGTCGTCCTGGTCCTTCACCACGTTCCTGGCGCCGTCGGTGGTGTACTCCAGCGATCCATCCCCGTTCTGGATGTTGTCCTGGACGAACTGGGCGTTGTACCACTCCTCGACTATCTCGGGCACGAACATCCCGAAGATCACCAGGTTCTCCAGCATGAGCTTGGGGTCCTGGGCTCCCTCGTAGGCGTCCCAGCCCTCGATGATGTGGTCGTACTTGATGCCGCACTGCACATTGGTGGCGGTGAAGTTACGCGGGGCGATCTCCTCCGAATCGGTCACATGGCCGTCGGCGATGGTCACCTTGTAGAAGGGCACCGCCTTGGTCACGACCTCGGCGGAGGCCTCGATGTGGAAGCGGAACTCCAGGTTCTCCAGCACCCCGTCCTCCTCGGTCCCGTTGCGGTACTGCATGAGGGCCGGGTCCCAGACCTTGGCGTAGGTGACGTTCTGGGCGTTAAGGGAGAACGTGTAGTACACGGTGTCGGAGGATTCGTCCTTCATGGTCTCGATCTCAGACAGCGTCCAGGCACGGGACAGGTCCACGTACTTGTATACTGGTTCGAAGCTGCCGACCCCTGACCACAGGGTGGGCCCGCTGAAGTCGAAGAGCCCGTTCCCGGAGCCGTAGTTGCCCAGGATGGGCACGTCGTAGCCCACGTCATCGAATTCCAGGAGCGCGAACAGCGACTGTCCGAAGGCCGTCAGCACAGGGATGGGCACCTGGTTGACGATGGTCTGACCGTTCTCGTTAACGACCTGCGCGCCG
>JALOTM010000131.1 GCA_025457905.1 Methanomassiliicoccales archaeon | reverse complement strand
CCATACTCTCGGTCACGGCCGCGGCCACCTTGGCGGCGGTGAAGGAGTGCGTGGCCGTCAAGATACCGTTCGTCATCTCCGTGGCCGGGGGGTTCTCGGAGATGGGAGAGGAGGGAAGGAGGATGCAGGCCCAGATAGCCGAGGCGGTGAGGGGGACCGAGACCCGTCTGCTTGGGCCGAACACCATGGGCGTCCAAGTGCCCAGCCGCAGGTATGACACCTTCTTCCTGCCCAAGGAACGGAGCCCCCGGCCCCGGGACGGCTCCATATCCGTCATCTCCCAGAGCGGGTCGGTCCTGGTCGGGGTCTACGAGGTGGCGGAGGACCAAGGGGTCGGCCTACGCGCCTGTGTGGGCGTGGGCAACAAGGCGGACCTTGACGAGGACGACTTCCTGGACTACTTCGCCCAAGATCATGGCACCAAGTGCATCGGCCTGTACATCGAGTCCTTCTCCGACGGGGAGAGGTTCTATGGACTGGCCAGGGAGGCATCGATTAAGAAGCCGGTGGTGGCGGTGAAGGTGGGGACCACCGCTCAAGGCGCCAAGGCGGCCGCGTCGCACACAGGCGCCATCGCCACCTCCTCGGACGCCTTGGTCAACGGGGTCCTGCACCAGGCTGGCGTGCTCCGCGTGGCCGATGAGTACGAGCTCATCGACGCCTGCAAGGCCCTGGCCCATATAGGCAAGATCGACGGGGACCGCATCGCCGTGGTGGGCAGCGCTGGTGGGTTCGGCGTCATCGCCACCGACTACATCGCTTCCAAGGAAAGGGGTTTCGGCCTGAGGATGGCCGCGCTGAGCGATCCCATCAAGTCGAAGCTGCGCGAGAAGGTGCCCCCCTTCGCCTCCGTGGAGAACCCTGTGGACCTCACCGGGGTGGTCACCGACCAGATGTACCATGACGTCATCGAGCTTCTCCAGGGGGAGGAGGGCGTGGACGCCATCCTGCTCAACCTGCTCTTCCAGCCTCCGGGAATGACCGTCGGCCTGGTGGACGTGGCGGAGAAGTGGGCCCGTCGGGGCAGGAAGCCGATGGTGGTGTGCTGCGTCGGGGGGAGCTACCCTCGGCCCATCCTTAGGCGTCTGGAGGAGAAGGGCGTCCCCACGTACGGTACCATGCGCAGGGCGATATTCGCGCTGCGTTGCCTGCATGACAGGGGGAAGATGCTGGAACGCCTCAGGTCCGAGCGGTCAGGCTAGAAAGCTTTTTGTCCTGTCAAGTTTTAAATGTTTGGCATATGGAGAACGTTACAAGGATAGGCGTTTCCCTCGAGCCCGAACTGCTGAAGAGCTTCGACCTATTGGTGGCTCAGAAGGGCTACGCCACCCGCTCCGAGGCCATCCGGGACCTCATCCGCAACGCCCTGGTTCAGGAATCGGTGGAGCATGCGGAGTCGCATGCGGTGGGCACCATCACATTGGTCTACGAGCACTCCAAGGGAGGGGTGAAGGACAACATGATGGACGTGCAGCACCGCCATCATGGGGTGATCTCCTCCTCGATCCATGTGCACCTGGACGAGGAGAAGTGCCTGGAGGTCCTCATCGTGCACGGCACGGTGGAATCCATCCAGGAGCTGGCCAAGGACCTCATGAACGTGAAGGGGCTCACCCATGGACAGCCAGTCATGATCGCCGGGGAGCTCAGCGAGCATCACGGTCACTGACCTGCATTCGAGGTACGCTCCGACCAAGCCTATTTTTTTATAGTGCCTAGCTCTTGGTCGTGTTCCGATGAAGAAACTGGTCATATCGGAGAAGTCCAATGCGGCGGCGCGCATCGCCACCATCCTCTCCAGCGGCTCGAAGAGGTCGACGAGGGAGAAGGGAGTCCAGGTCTTCTCCTTCGACCGCGACGGGGACGAATGGTACGTCGTCGGCCTGCGCGGCCACATCATCGAGCTGGACTATCCTCGGGAGATGAACGACTGGGAGAGGACGCCGGCCAAGCAGCTGGTCTATGCCGCCCCGGTCAAGAGCGTACGCGCCCACAACATCATCGAGGTGCTGGTGGAGCTGTCGCGGAACGCGGACATGGTCATCATCGCCACCGACTTCGACAGGGAGGGGGAGCTCATCGGCATGGAGACGGTGGAGCAGCTCAACGTGGACCCCTCCAAGATCAAGAGGGCCAAGTTCTCAGCGCTGACGAAGGTGGAGATCGAGAGGGCCTTCGCCGAGCTGACCAAGCCAGATGAGCGCCTTGCGGAGGCCGCGGAGTGCCGGCAGATCATCGACCTGGCCTGGGGAGCCGCCCTGACCCGGTTCATCTCCATAGCTTCCGGGCAGGTAGGCTCCAATTTCCTGTCCGTGGGCCGGGTGCAGAGCCCGACGCTCTCGCTCATCGTGGACCGCCACAACGAGATCCAGACATTCATCCCCAAGCCCTATTGGAACGTGGGCGCCAAGTTCCGGAAGGAGATCGAGTTCACAGGGCGCCACGAGCGCAATCCCTTCTGGGACGAGGAGGAGGCCAAGTCCGTGCTGGCCAAATGCCATGGCGCTCATGAGGGCGAGGTTCGCGAATTCCAGGTGGAGACCAAGGACGAATACCCCCCTCCGCCGTTCAATACCACCATGATGCTCGCCGAGGCGGTGAAGATCGGCATGTCCGCCAGCATGGCCATGAAGGTGGCGGAGGACCTTTACACCTCCGGATACATCTCATATCCCAGGACGGACAACACCGTCTACCCACGCTCACTTGGCCTCAAGACCATCCTCGAGAAGCTGAGGGCATCGGATTTCAAGGCCGAGGCCGAGGAGCTGCTGGCCCAGGAGAGCATACGTCCCTCGCGCGGTCGAGTCGAGACCACTGACCACCCGCCCATCTATCCGACCGAGGCGGCCACCAAGAAGGAGCTCAAGGGCGAGAAGTGGAGGCTCTACGAGCTCGTGGTGAGGAGGTTCCTGGCCACGGTGGCGCCCTCCTGCAAGGCTGAGCACCGCCACTCCAAGGTGCAGGTGGAGGGGGAGCCCTTCGAGGCCAAGGGCTACAGGATCATGTCCCCCGGATGGCGCAAGTACTACCCCTATTTCCGCGTGTCCGAGTCCGACCTCCCCATGATGGCGGTGGGGGACAGGTTGAAGGTGGAGTCCGTAGGGATGGACCGGCAGGAGACCCAGCCGCCGCGGCGCTATACACAGGGCACGCTCATCCAGGAGATGGAACGCCTGGGCTTAGGCACCAAATCCACGCGCCACGAGATCGTGCAGAAGCTCTATGACCGCAAGTACGTGGTGGGTAACGACCTGGTCCCCACGGAGAGCGGCATCGCCGTGGCCATGTCCCTGGAGAAGCATGCCAAGACCATCACCGAGAGCAAGATGACCGCCCACCTGGAGAAGGACATGGAGGAGATCGCCGATGGCAAGGCCATGCTGCCCGAGGTGGTCAGGGAGTCGCAGGACATGCTCTCTGATGTCATCGATGTCATGGAGACCCACAGACAGCAGATCGGGGAGGAGATCCGCTCCGCGCTCATGGAGCAGAGCTACGTCGGCAAGTGCCCCGACTGCCAGGGAGAGCTGAGGGTCAAGCGCTCGCGCAAGGGCGAGTTCATCTCCTGCTCCAACTACCCTGAGTGCAAGAGGGCCTACCCCAAGCCTAGAGGTGCCAAGCTTGAGCCCACGGAGGAGGTGTGCCCATCCTGCAAGTCGCCCATCGTCAAGCTCATCCGCCGCGGCAGCTCCCCTCAGAAGCACTGCCTGAACCCGGACTGCGAGGCCAACCGCCAGGCGACGTCGATGGGCACTTGCCCGGAGTGCGGTAAGAGCCTGCGCCTGTTGTACTCGAGGGCCGGAAAGAGGTTCCTTGGATGCTCCGGCTACCCCGATTGCCGGCGCACCTACCCGCTGCCCCAGCTCGGCTCGCTGCGCATGACGGGCGAGGTCTGCGAGGCCTGCCAGGCGCCTGTCGCCCTGGTGATGAACAAGGGTCGGCCCTGGAAGTTCTGCGTCAACATGGACTGCCCCAAGCGCGAGAAGAAATCCCAGGCCAAATCCCAGGAGCAAGTGGGCGAGGAGGAGAAGGCGGAAAAGAAGACGCCGAAGAAGAAGACGCCCTCAAGGGCGAAGGCGCCGGCCAAGAGAAAAAGCACCAAGAGGAAGCCTGCGGCCAAATCCGCGGTGGCCAAGAA